>NZ_LFQH01000039.1:0-80147 GCF_001238605.1 Arthrobacter sp. ZBG10
GACCTGGTGGTCCTCAATGATGTGAATTCGGGCAATGTGTGGCTGGTGAACCAGAACATGCTCCTGGTCAACAACTGGGACGACGTGGTCCCGCCCAAAAACGAATCCGACGAACAGGACCAGGAGTCCGCGGACAACAACACCATCAACGTCCTGCCGGACCGCACCAAACCC
This sequence comes from Arthrobacter sp. ZBG10, assembly GCF_001238605.1. Lineage (NCBI taxonomy): Bacteria > Bacillati > Actinomycetota > Actinomycetes > Micrococcales > Micrococcaceae > Arthrobacter > Arthrobacter sp. ZBG10. Next base: position 175 of record NZ_LFQH01000039.1, read on the forward strand.
AACCGGCCGCCGGAGACCAAACCCGACGCCATCGGCGTCCGCCCCGGCCGGACCACCATCCTCAGCGTCCTGGACAATGATTCGGATCCCGACGGCGACGTGCTCACCGCTGCCCTGGCAGGCTCGGGACCGCAGGCCGGCACCCTCGACAGCATTTACGGCGGCACCGCCTTCCAGGTCGCCGTCCCGGCCGACGCCAAACCGGGCACCGAAACGTTCGGCTACAACGCCTCGGACGGTCGCGGCCTGTCAGCGGCCGGGCAGGTCAGCCTCACCGTGGTGGGGCCCAACGAGAACAAGCCGCCACAGTTTAAACGCGGCGAAGACACCACCATCCTGGTGGAGCAGGGCAAGACCGTCAGCCAGAACATCCTCACCGACTGGATCGACCCCGACGGCGACGACCTGGTCCTCCTCGACGCCAAGGCGGACAACGACCAGGACCAGGTGAAGGTCCGCCGCGACGGCCTGCTGACGTTCCAGGACTCCGGCGCCACCGCAGGAAAAAAGAGCGTGGAAGTCAGTATCTGGGACGGCCGCGACACCGTCACCGGCAAGGTGGTGGTCAACGTCCAGCCGCCGGGTGCCCTGGCCCCGGTGGTCAACGCCGACCACGTCACGGCCGTGGTGGGCCAGGACCTGGTCATCGCCCCGCTGAAAAACGACGTGGACCCCAACGGCGGCGCCCTGCGGCTGGCCCAGGTGGAAGCCAACGGGCCGGCCGAGCTGGGCCCGGTCACGGACGGCGGTACCTTCGTCTTCCGCAGCACCACCCCTGGGCCCGTCTACCTGACCTACATCGCCAGCAACGGCCCGCAAAGCAGCCAGGGCCTGGTCCGCGTGGATGTGGAATCCGGCAACGACCCCGGCAACCCGGTCGCCGTGCACGACGTTGCCCTGATGCCCACCGGCGGCAACGTCCTGCTGGACCCGCTGGCCAACGACTCCGACCCCTCCGGCGGCGTCCTGGTGCTGCAATCCGTCAAACTGCCGGACAACGCGCCCGTCTCCGTCTCCGTGATCGACCACAGCGTCCTGCGCATCACCGACATCCGGGGAACCAAAGACCCGCTCCTGTTCGAATACACCATGTCCAACGGCACCAAATCCGCCACCGGCAGCGTCTCGGTGGTACCCGTACCGGCCCCGGCCGTGGTGGAAGCGCCGCAGCCCAAACCGGATGAGGTGAACGTCCGCGTCAACGACGTGGTGACCATCCCCGTGCTGGACAACGACACCCACCCGCAAGGCCAGGAACTGACCGTTGACCCCGTTCTGCCGCAGGCAGTAGACGCGGCGGACGGCAAGGGTTTCGTCTCGGAAAACACGCTCCGGTTCATTGCCGGCAGCCAGCCCAAGACCGTCCGCGCCATCTACAACGCCGTGGACCCGCAGGGCCAAAAGAGCGCTGCCGCGGTCACCATCCACATCCTGCCGCTGGAAGGCGCCGAAAACTCCCGGCCGCAGCCGCAAAACCTGACCGCCCGCGTGGTGGCCGCCGGAACCGTCAGGATCCCCGTCCCGCTGGACGGCATCGACCCCGACGGCGACTCCGTCCAGCTGACCGGGATCGACAGCACGCCGGCCATGGGCACCGCCACCGTGGGCAGCAACTTCATCGACTTCACGGCCGCCGGCGACGGCGCCGGCACTGACACGTTCCGCTACAAAGTGGTGGACCGCCAGGGCGCCGTCAACACCGGAACCGTGACAGTTGGCATCGCTCCGCGCGGCGAAGTGAACCAGAAGCCCACCCCCGTGGACGACGAGGTCCGGGTCCGCCCGGGGCGGCAGATCGCCGTCGATGCCGTCAGGAACGACACCGACCCGGACGGCGACATTGTCCGGATCCGGACCGATGGCATCGAGGCCGATCCCGCATTCCAGGCCACCGTCAGCAAAACCAGCGGCCGCGTGATCCTCCTGGCCCCGGAGGAAGCCGGCACCGTCAACGTCCGCTACACCGTCTCCGATGACCGGGACGCCACCGCCCAGGCCACCATCCGCGTGGTGGTGGACAATGACGTCCCGCTCAAGGCCCCGATTGCGCGCGATGACCGGGTGACCTCCGCCCAGACCATGGGCCGCACCGCAGTGGACGTTCCGGTCCTGAAAAATGACGAGGACCCGGACGGGGTAGGCGAAAACCTGGTGGTCGCCACCGAAGCCCCCACCGCCCGGCCCGGCAGTGACGGCAACGTGATCGTTGAACTCACCGAAGCGCCGCAGCTCATTCCCTACACCGTTGAAGACGTGGATGGACAGCAGTCGACGGCGGTCATCTGGGTTCCGGGCCTCGGCCAGCAGGTGCCCACCCTGGCCAAGGATGACGTGGTGGAGGTCATCGCCGGCCAGTCCGCCACGGTGGACCTCACCGAATGGGTCAAGGTCCGCGACGGCCGGTCACCCCGGCTGACGCAGGCTGACCGGATCAAGTTCATCGGGGCCGACGGCGCCGACCCCACCGCCGGCAGCGCCACGTCCCTGAAGTACACCGCCGGAATCGACTACGTGGGCCCGGGCTCCATGACCTTTGAAGTTACCGACGGCAGCGGACCCGATGACCCCGATGGGCTCAAGTCCACCCTCAGCATCCGGACCAGGGTGCTGCCGGACCCCAACCGGAACAACCCGCCCGAACTCCTGGGCTCGGCCCTTGACGTTCCCATGGGGGATTCCGCCAGCCTGGACCTGCGCAGCCTGACCTCCGACCCGGATGGCGATGACGCGGACAACATGAGCTACGAGATCCAGGGCGGCGCGCCCGCAGGGTTCAGCGCGTCCCTGGACGGCAGCGTCCTGAAGGCGTCGGCGGGATCCAGCGCCACCGGAACCACCGCGGCCGTCCAGGTCAAAGCCAAGGACCCGCGCGGCCTCGAAGCCACCGCCACCTACCAACTGGCCGTCACCGCCTCCAACCGGCCCAAGCCGGTGGCCAACGACGACCTGGAACCCAACGCAGCAGCGGGCAAGCCCGTCACCGTCAACGTCCTGGCCAACGACTCCAACCCCTTCCCCGAGACGGCCCTGAAGATCACGGCCGCCGGCGCGGAGACCGGCAGCGGCAATGTGGATGTCGACGGCGGCTCCGTGGTGGTGACCCCCGCCCCGGGCTTCACCGGAACCATGGTGGTCAGCTACACCGTGGCGGACAAAACCAACGACCCGTCGCGCCAGGCCACCGCCCGGATCCGGCTTACCGTCAAGGACAAGCCGTTGGCCCCGGCCACGCCCCAGGCGCAAAGCGTGGGGGACCGGACAGCGCTGCTGGCCTGGACGGCCCCGGCCGACCGCGGCGCCGCCATCACCAAGTACACCGTGTACGGCGCCGGCGGTTTCCGCCAGGATTGCCCGGCCAACACGTGCACCCTGAACGGGCTGACCAACAACACCAAGTACAACTTCGAGGTCACCGCCACCAACGAGTTCGGCGAGTCGGACCGGTCGCCGGCCTCCGCGGAGGTACGCCCGGACGTCAAGCCGGACACCCCGCTGGCGCCGTCGCTCAAGTTCGGCGACAAGCAGCTCTCCGTCGCCTGGGCGGCGCCCGCCAGCAAGGGCTCACCGGTGAAGTCCTACGACCTGGAGATCTCGCCTGCGCCGCCGGGACAAAACGCGCAGATCCAGAACCTCACCGCCGTGAGCTACGTCTGGAAGGGCCTCAAGAACGGCGTCTCCTACAAGGTGCGGGTCCTGGCCCGCAACGACGCCAAGGACCCCTCCGAATGGAGCCCCTACTCCGCTGCGGAAGTCCCGGCCGGTCCGCCGGCCGTGCCTGCCGCGCCCACCGCGGCCCAGGCAGGGTCCGTGGGGGCGCAGAGCCAGCTGAAGGTGGCGTGGGCGGCGCCGAACAACAACGGTGACGCCGTCTCCAGCTACACCCTTACTACTTTCCGCGGCGGCGCCGCCGTGTCCAGCCAGAAGGTCACCGGCACCACGCAGAACGTCACGGTGGACAACTCGGAAAGCAACTACACCTTCACGGTCACGGCCACCAACAAGGCCGGTACCAGCGATCCCAGTGCACAGTCCGCGGCCATCCGGGCGGCAGGAAAACCGGGCCAGGTCAGCAGTGGATCGGTTAAGGAAACCGGCACCAGCGGGCAGCTCCAGGTGACTTTCGAACCGCTCACGCAGGCACAGCGCAACGGCTCCACCGACGGTGAGATCAGCTACAGCTACAACGCCGACGGCCGGAGCGGTCCCATCCCGGCCGGCGGCACCACCATCACTGGCATGACCGACGGCCGGGACATCACCGTCACCATCATCGCCACGTCCACCAAAAACAACATTTCCGGGGACGCCAAGCCGGTGGGCGCCGCCAACCCCTATGGCCCGCCCAACGCCCCCAACGTCAACGGCGGCACGTCCGCCAAGGGCGACGGCGACGTGCACTGGACCTGGAACAACCCGGCCACCAACGGACGCGCGCTCAGCCACTACGAGGTCAATTACGAAGGCGGCGGTTGGACCAACGTGGGCAAAACCAACAAGTTTGACCGCTCCGGCGGCGGTTGGAACCAGAGCCGCACCCTCCAGGTCCGGGCCGTCACCGTGGTGCCCGGGGCTCCGGGACAGGCAAACGCCAAGTCCGGAGACAATCCCACCCCGCCACCGCCAACGTCCTGGAGCATCACCGCCACCCCGACCCGCAGCTGCACCGAACCGCGGAAGGGGACCGACAGCTTCGTGGCCGGCAACCCGTCCCAGTGCAACGGGGCAGGCAAATGGCTGGACGCAGGCGCGTCAGCGGATACGGACAGGTACCAGGTCTGGTACAAGACCTCCAACAACCCGTCCGGCATCTGGTACCACCTCACCAGCGGCATGGCCGCCGGGAACTGGATCCGCTGCGACACCTCCAGCCGCGGCTGCAACCCGCCCAATGGCATGCCGAACGGCTAGCCAGCACCACCGCCCTGCACCCAGGGACCGGCACACCGGTCCCCGCCTACGAACCCAGACAAAAAGGAACCCATCATGACCATGACCACCGAACAGGCCGAATGGTTTGCCGACACTTTTGAAAAGCTCGTTACCAACGTTGGCCAGGCTGTCCTGGGCAAGGAACACGTCATCCGGCTCACCTTCACCGCCATGCTGGCTGAAGGCCACGTCCTGTTCGAGGACGCCCCCGGGACCGGCAAGACCTCCCTGGCCCGGGCCCTGGCCGCCACGGTCCAGGGTTCCAACAACCGGATCCAGTTCACGCCAGACTTGCTGCCCTCCGACGTCACCGGCGTGACCATCTACGACCAGAAGACGCAGAAGTTCGAGTTCCACAAGGGCCCGATCTTCAACAACATCGTCCTGGCCGACGAAATCAACCGTGCATCCCCGAAAACCCAGTCGGCGTTGCTCGAGGTCATGGAAGAGTCCCGGGTCACCGTGGACGGCATCACCCACTCCGCAGGCCGGCCGTTCATGGTTATGGCCACCCAGAACCCGATCGAGCAGGCAGGCACCTACCGGCTGCCCGAGGCCCAGCTGGACCGGTTCCTGATCAAAACCTCCATCGGCTACCCGGACCACGCCTCCACCGTCCGGCTGCTGGGCGGGGCCAACCTCAAGGACCGCTCGCAGGACCTGTCCGCCGTGATCACCACCTCCGCCGTGGCCGACATGGCGGACCTCGCCGCCACGGTCCACGTGGACACCGCAGTACTGGAGTACATCTCCCGGCTCTGCGAGGAAACCCGCTCCGCGCCCGAAACCCGGCTGGGTGTCTCCGTCCGCGGTGCCCTGGCCATGGTCCGCGCCGCGAAGGTCTGGGCCGCTGCGCAGGGACGGAACTTTGTGCTGCCTGACGACATCAAGGAACTGGCCTCCGTTGTGTGGACCCACCGGTTTGTGATGGACGCCGAAGCCGAGTTCTCCGGCGCCACTCCGGAAGCCGTACTGACGCGCATCCTGGCCGACGTCGCCGCCCCGCAGCAGCGCACCCACGCCTGACCCGCCGTCGTACCCCCGGCACCATTTTCAACCAGCGCACCAAACGAAGGCACACATATGTCCAGCGGTACCCCGGTGACCAGGCTCGCGGAGCGCCTGAAGCGGCCCTTCCTGCGGAACGGCCGCCCCACCGCCCTGCATCCTTCCGCCGTCTGGGCGGAAGCCACCAACACCGCAGGGCTGGTCCTTGCCCCGGCCTGGCGCACCGTCCGGCAACTGTGGCTGAAGTACCCCTGGCCGGTGCTGTCCGTGGTGAGCGTTCTGGGGTGGTCCGTGCTGGCCGCCGCGGTGCTCCTTTGGTGGACCGGGCAGGCGTTCGGCTGGCAGGAAGCCAAAGCAGCAGCCATCGCCGCGTTTGTCCTCTTTGTGGTGGCCGTGGCCTTCATCCTGGGCCGCTCCTCCTATGGTGTGGTGCTGGACCTGGCCCGCACCCGGGTAGCCGTGGGCGACAGCGCCGTGGGCAGCATCGCCGTGTCCAACACGTCCGCCCGCCCGCTCCTGCCGGCGGCACTGGAACTGCCCGTCGGCAGCGCGACGGCCGTGTTCCATCTGCCCCGCATGAAGCCGCAGCAGGTCCACGAGGACCTCTTCACCATTCCCACCACCAGACGCGCCGTGATTGTGGTGGGCCCGGTCCGGTCCGTCCGGGCCGATCCACTGCACCTGCTGCGCCGCCAGGTCCTGTGGACCGCGCCGGAGGACCTCTTTGTCCATCCCCGGACCGTGGCCCTGGCAGGCTCCGCCGCAGGGTTCATCCGCGACCTGGAGGGCATGCCCACCACCGACCTTTCCAGCGCAGACGTTTCCTTCCACGCCCTGCGGGACTACGTGCCGGGGGATGACCGCCGGCACATCCACTGGAAGACCACGGCCCGGACCAACAAGCTGATGGTCCGCCAGTTCGAGGAGACCCGCCGGGCGCACCTGGCCATCTCGCTCTCCATCAACACCGACGAATACGCTGGCGAGGCCGAATTCGAGATGGCCATCTCGGCGGCTGCATCCATTGGCCGGCAGGCCATCCGGGAACAGCGCGAGCTCGATGTCCTGACGCAGAAGGGGCCGCTGCGCTGCGAAACCGGCCGCAACATGCTCGATGACATGACCCGGATCGTCGGGACACCGATGCGGCGCACCGCCGTCGACCTGGCCAGGACCCTGGCGGACACCGTACCCAACGCCTCCGTGGTGTTTTTTGTGGTGGGCAGCAACGTCACCGCCGGCCAGCTCCGGCAAGCGGCCGCCTCCGTGCCGCCCGGCGTCCGGAGCCTGGCCGTCAGGATCGAAGCCGGCGCCGCACCCACCCGCGCCAATATCGCCGAACTGACGGTCCTGACCCTGGGCGACCTGTCCGACCTGGCCATCGTGTTGAGAAAGGCGGCAGCATGAGCACCGCACCGGGCCAACGCCCCCGCACCAACAGAAAAGCCGCCCGCACCATCCCGCAGGAGCGCGCCCGGAGCCGCAGGGCAACCAACGGGCCGGAATCCGGTTTCGCCACCGGCCAGCCGGCCTGGCATTTCCTGCTCGACGCCGGCGCTTTGGCCGTCCTGCTGGGACTGGGCCTGCTGGGCTTCGGCCTGAGCTTCGGCGGCGACGCCTACTACCTGGTCTCCGGTTTCGGCGGCATTGTCCTGGGCCTGGCCATCGCGGCCCTGAACGCGCACCTGCGGCTGGGGCTGCTGATCACCACGGCCCTCGCCCTGGGCGCCTACTTGGTGTTTGGTACCCTTTTCGCCGTCCCGGACTCCGCGATCGCCGGTTTTGTCCCCACCCTGGACTCGCTCCGGATCCTTCTGCCCGGAGTTGTGTTTGCCTGGAAAGACATGCTTACGGTGGGCGTGCCGGTGGGCACCGGCGGCGGCGTGCTGATCGTCCCGTTCCTCAGCTCCCTCATCACCGCGCTGGTAGCGGGCATCCTGACCTGGCGGACCCGCAGCCCGTACTTCCCGCTGCTGCCTGTCCTGGTGCTGTTTGTCACCGGGATCGCGTTCAGCACCAACGCCGCCTTCCTCACATTGGAGCGCGGCATCGGCCTCACGGTCCTGGGCATCGCCTGGGCCACGTTCCGCCGCGACGCGCTCCGGCGGAACAGCACCCGCAAGGTGGCAGTGAACAACCCGCAGACCGACGCCGGGACCGCCCGCCGTGCGCAGCTCCGCCGGCTGGGGATGGCCGCCGGCGTCATCGCCGTCAGCGTGGGCGTCACCGCCCTTGCCGCGCCGCTGGTCACCGCCAACGACGAGCGCCGGGTCCTCCGGAACGTCGTAGTCCCGCCGTTTGACCCCAAGGACTACATCACGCCCCTGGCCAGCTTCCGCACCTATGTGAAGGACAAGAAGGACGACACCCTGTTTGTGGTCAAGGGCCTGCCCCGCGACGGCCGCGTCCGGTTGGGTGCCCTGGACTCCTTCAACGGCACCAACTACACCATGGACCCCAACGGGTCCGGCAACTTCAGCAAGGTGGGGGACACCGAGTCCATCAATACCCTCGCCGATTCCGGCGGCGTGGTGCCCACCAACGACTACGCCATCAACATCAGCGTCGAGGACTACCAGGGCTTTTTTGTCCCCGGCGGCCGGAAAACCACCGGCCTGAGTTTTGACCAGAATGCCTCCGCCGCGGCATCCGGGCTCTATTTCAACGCCGGCACCGATACCGCCGTGACCACCAACCAACTCTCCCGCGGCGATTCCTACCGGGTGCAGGTCTCGGAACCCGTGAAGCTGGAGCACGGCCAGTTGACCCAGTACGACTTTGCCCGGCTTTCGCTTCCCGACGTCCTGGAGGTCCCGCCCGTGGTGGGCTCGCAGGCCAACGACCTGTCCGCCGATGCACCCACCGCGATCGACCGGGTCCGCCAGATCGAGGCGCACTTCCAGAAGACGGGTGCGTTCAGCAACGGGCTGGTCAGCGAGGGCCAGCTGCCCAGCGTTTCGGGGCACGGCGCCGCGAGGATCCGGACCCTGCTGACCGCCAAGCAGATGCTGGGCGACGACGAGCAGTACGCAGTGGCCATGTCCCTGATGCTGCGGCACCTGGGGATCCCGTCCCGGGTGGTGATGGGCTTCTACCCGGATCCCACCAGCCCGGAAAACGGTGCCGGCGAAGTGAAGATCACCGGCAAAAACGCGCACGCCTGGGTTGAAGTGGCGTTTGAACGCGTGGGCTGGGTCAGCTTCGACCCCACCCCGCCCAAGGACAACGTCCCCATCCCGCCGGACCCGGAGAACAAGTCCAAGCCCAAGCCGCAGGTGCTCCAGCCGCCGCCCCCGCCGCAGGAGCCCGCGGACCTGCCCCCGGATTCCTCCCCGGACGCGCTCGACGCGGACGAGAAAAAGGACAACCCGTGGCTGTTCTGGGGTGCGCTGCTCGGTGCGCTGGGCATCGCCGCCATCCCGATTGCCGTCCTGGCACTCCCGCTGCTGCTGATCGCCCTGTTGAAATCACGACGCCGGAAGTCGCGTTTCAGGGCCGGTCACCCCGCGCAGCGGGTGGGCGGCGGATGGAGTGAGGTGATGAGCCTGGCCACCGACATGGGTGCCGCCGTCGACACCAAGTCCACGCGGCGGGAAAGCGCCGCCGTCCTGGCGGACGCGTTCCCCGCCAGCGGCAGCACCACCACCATGCTGGCCCGGCGCGCCGATGCGTCCATCTTCGGTGCGGGCGAACCCAGCGAGGAGGACGTCCGGGAGTACTGGAGCATTGTGGACGGATCGTTGAAGGAGATCACCTCAACAGTGGGTTTCTGGCGCCGGCAGCAGGCCAGGTTCTCGCCGCGCTCCCTCCTGGCCGACGCGCGGACTGCACTGGGCGGCCGGGGCCGGAAACAGCCGGCACCGGCCGGCGGGACGCCTTCAGGCGGCAAACCCGCAGGCGGCGAACCTGCAGCCCGAAACCAGCCGCCGTCACCGGACGCCCAACAGCCCGGAGCCGGCATCGAACCCCAGCCACAGGGACCGGTGGCGCAGTGACGGCTGAAGCCGAGCGGTGCCCCCGCTGCCAGCAGCTGCAGCGCACCGGCGCTGCGTTCTGCACGGCCTGCGGGGCGCCGCTGCCCAACCGGGCAGCACGCAGCACCCGTAACCAGGAGTACGGCCAGGCCGCCGGTGCTGATGTCCCGCAGGGTCCGTCCGCGGCGCATGGGCCAGGGATTCCCGGTACTATCCCGGTAGTGGAAAGGCTCCCGGCCCACGCCGGCGGCATGGCACGTCCCGGCCCCGGGCAACCGGGCAGAAACCTGCCCGGCGCCACAACCAGCAACGTTCCAGGGGGAGGAACCCGGATGGCAGTAAACCTTCAGCTTGTACCGGCCACGGCGGGCAAGCGGCTCGGTGCTGCCGTGACGGACTGGCTCTTCCCCCTCGTTGTGCCGGCCGTGCTGTTCAGCATCGGCTTCGCCGGCGTGACCCGGACCCGCAGCGGCGGGTTCATCACCTACGACACCGGATCGGTGGTGCTGTTCGGCGGCATCGGAACCGGGCTGGCGCTGGTGTACCTTTTTGTCCTCCTGGGCCTGGAAGCCCGCACCGGAAAAACGCCGGGCAATCTGTTGCTGGGAATCCGCAGCGCCGACAATGACGGGTATGCGCCAGGCGCCGGCCCAGTGTTCCTGCGAAGCATCATCACCGGGGCAGGAGCCGTGCTGGTCCTGATCGCCGCCGTCCTGGTGGTGGTCTTCAAATGGTTTGATGCTGCGCTGCTGATCCTTGGGCCGCTGCAGCTGCTGGCCGCCGTGTGGGCCGTCCTGGTGGTTATCTCCAACAGGTGGGACAAAAACGGCGGGGTGCGTGGCTGGCATGACGCGGCTGCCAAGACCCTGGTGTTCGACGTCAAGGCGGGCCGGAACCCCATTACCAGCGGCGGGATCCAGGGCCCGTACAGCTTCGCTCCTCTTGACCTGCCGCCCGTCCAGCAGGTCCAGTCACCCGTAGCCGGTGTCCGGCCTGCCAGCGGAGCCGTTGTCCAGGCGCCGGCCGCACCCACGGCCCAGCCGCAGCCTCCGCTGGCCCAGCCGGCAGCCAGCCGGCCTGCGCAGCCCGCAGCCAGCCAGCCTGCTGCGCCTATCCAGCCCGCAGCCAGCCAGCCTGCTGCGCCCGTCCAGCCGGCACCCTTCGCGCCGGCCGGCCCCCACGCCGCCGCAGCCCCGGCGGGCAGCCACGGCCCAGCCGGGAGCGGCTTCCAGGGCCACCCGGACGACGACGTCGAACGCACCCAAATCCGGCTAGGCACCGCGGCCGCCGGTACCGCAGCCCCCGCACCCGCGGCGGTCCTGCGGGTCCGGCTCGACGACGGCCGGGACTTCCAGCTGGACCGGAACGTCCTTGTGGGACGCAACCCGGTAGGTTCGGCCGGCGAACAGCATGCACAGCTGCTGGCCGTGGACGATCCCGGCCGCTCCATTTCCAAAACCCACCTGCACCTCCTGACCGACGGTGCAGGTGTCTGGGTGACGGACCGGAATTCCACCAACGGCAGCGCCGTGACCGCACCGGACGGCCGGCGCACACCCTTGGCGCCCGGCGTTCCCACGTTCGTTACACCCGGATCCGGCATCCACTTCGGTGACCGGACCTTTTACCTAGGACAAGCATGAACGAACAGCCCGCCAGCGTTTCCTCCCTCCGGCCGGGCCTCAGCCTGGACTATGGCCATGGCACGGACCGGGGGCTCCGCAGGGAGCTGAACGAGGACTCCTACATCGCCTCGGACCCCGTCTTTGCCGTAGCAGACGGTATGGGTGGCCATGAGGCCGGCGAGATTGCCAGCGGCATGTGCGTCCGGGCCCTTGCCGCCATCCCGCAGCTTGCCACCGGCGAACGCACCGTCACCGCAGCGGTCCTGCAGCAGTACCTGGTCCGTGCGGACACTTCCATCCGCGAAGCCACCGGCGCCCGCGCCGGGACCACCCTCACCGGGGCGGTGGTGGTGGAACAGATGGGCATGCCGTATTGGCTGGTCATGAATATCGGGGATTCCCGCACCTACCGGCTCAGCCAGGGACAGTTCGAGCAGATCAGCGTGGACCACTCCGAAGTCCAGGAACTGGTGGACGCCGGCCAGATCACCGCGCAACAGGCCACCGTCCATCCGCGCCGGCACGTGGTGACCCGTGCCCTGGGCACCGGCGACGAAACCGAAGCTGACTTCTGGCTGCTCCCCGTGGAGGAGGGCGACCGTGTCCTTGTCTGCTCCGACGGGCTTAACGCCGAACTGACGGACCCGCAGATCCTGCGCGTCCTCAGCTCCGGGGGGACTCCGCAGGACACCGCGGATGCCCTCATCCAGGCGGCACTGCGCGGCGGCGGCCGCGACAACATCACGGTTATCGTGGTGGACGCCCGCAACGTCCTGAACGACGCCGGCGCCGCTACCACCGCACCCCGCCACAACCCCGACACTGAGGAGCAGGATACGCTGCCGCGCTCGCAGGCCACCCGGCAGGCAACCACGCAGCCCATCCCGCAGCAGGCTCCTGACGGGGCCGCTGGCAACGGAGAGGCCCACGATGACCGCCGCTAGTTACCGGCCCGGCACCTGGGTGGCTGTTGTCCGCTCGCGTACCGCCGTCCTGCTGGGCCCGGACTCGCCGCCGGCACTGGCCGGCACCCTGTGGAACCTCCTGTCAGGCCAGCCGCAGGTCCATGAGGTGCTGCACGCTGTCACCAGCAGCTCCGGTGGTTCACTGGCGCAGATCCCCGCCTTCGGCATCCTGGATTTCACCGGCCCGCTGCGCGTGTTCCTCCGCGGTGGCCTGGACCTCACTGTGGAGCTGCCCGCCGGGACGGTCGAGGTGGACGGCCTGGACGTGACCACCTGGAATGAACGACGGTTCGACGCCGCCGTTAAATGCCGGCTTGCCATCCCTGACGGGGCCGGTCCGGAGCTGCCCGACCTGCCCCTGCACGAAGGAGTGGTCCTGCTGCAGTCGCTTGCGTTGACCCTCGACGCCGGGACCCCCGCCATTGCGGCGGGCCAGGCTGTCGGTGCTGCGATCGGAGGTAGTGCGATCGCCGTTGAACCCGCCGCGCGGCCGGATCCGGAAACAGGTGCAGCGGACCGTGACGCCCGTGATGCCCGTGACGCCAAAGACGCAGCGGAGCAGGCGCCGGCTGCGGGCCGGGCCGATGCCCTTGAACCGGGCGCGGAGAGCCGCCAAACAGAAATCCCCGAAACAGAAACCCCTGTCGGAGCCAATCGTCAGGCAGGGGAGCCCGGAACAGCTGAATCTGAAGCGGTCGAGCCACGAACGGCTGAGCCTGGAACCGCTGCTCCTGAACTGGCTGACCCCGAAACGGCTGCTCCTGACCTGGCCGACCTCGAAACGGCAAAGTCCGAAACAGCAGAGTCCGAAGCAGCCGAGCTTGAAGCCTCGGCGCTGACCATCCTGCCGGAGCATGGTGCCTCCGGTGAGACGGTCTACGGCATCCCTGACGATGACCTTCCGGACGATGCCGCCGGCGACGAAGCCCCCGGCGGGCATATCTTAGGCGACGCCCCCGGCGAGCCTGCTTCCGGCCATGATGCCCCCGGCGACGCCTCCAGCGGCGCAACGCCACCTGCCGCTCCTACTGCCGTGGCCGTGGAAAGCGAACCCACCGGCTCCTACGACCACCTGTGGGAGCGGACCGTCATGCGGAGCATCGAGGACGCCGCGGTCCGGGAGGACCCGGACGCCGAAGAGAACCAGGCAGAGCCCGTTGTGCCGCCGGCGGCCGAAGCGGAAGAGAAGGACCCGCTGCCTGTGCCCGTCGCGGCGCCCGCTGCGGCTCCCGTTCCTGCTGCCAAGCCGGCCAGTCTGCTGATCGACTCGGTGCCGTGGCGCACCGCGGGAACCGGCTCTGCCCCTGCCCCGGACCAGGTCCCGGCGCACCAGCCCGCCCCTGCCGCCATTCAACCTGCGGCGGAACAGCCCGCTACCCCGGACCAGGCCGGCACCTTCAACCAGCCCGGCACCTTCAACCAGCCCGGCGCCGCTGACCCCATCAGCGGCGATCCTGACGGCGACCACGACGGCCAGACGGTGATGAAAAGCAGCGTGCAGGGCCGGTCCGCGCCGGCTCCGGCGCCGGGTGCCGGGACGGATCCGGCGGCAGGCCCTGTGGTCCTGGCCCGGGTCTGCGCCCAAAGCCACGCCAATCCGCCCACCAGCGCCCAGTGCTCGGAGTGCGGCGCCGCGCTGCTGCCGGACGCCGTCCAGGTGGCCCGCCCCCGGCTGGGCCGGATGCGCGTGTCCACCGGCGAACTGGTGGACCTTGACCAGTCCCTGGTGATCGGCCGGCAGCCTTCCGTGTCCCGGGTACAGGGCGGCGTGATGCCCCGGCTGGTGCAGGTGGCCAGTCCGGGCGGCGACATTTCCCGATCCCACGTGGAGGTCCGGCTGGAGGGCTGGCACGTGATGCTCTGTGACCTGAAAGCCACCAACGGCACCGTCCTGGTCCGGGAAGGCCAGCCGCCCCGCCGCCTCGCCCAGAACGAGATGGCCATCCTCCTTGACGGTGACATCGCCGAACTGGGCGATAACATCTCGCTGCGTTTTGAGGAGATTCCTTGAGTTCCAAACGGCCTGTGGCGCCGCCGCCCCTCATCCCGGGCTTCACCTACGTCAGCCTGCTGGGCTCCGGTGGGTTCTCCGACGTTTACCTGTACGAACAGGACCGGCCCCGCCGCAAGGTGGCCGTCAAGGTGCTGCTCTCCGACCTGAAGACCGAAGGCGCCCGCCGGCGGTTCGAGTCCGAGGCCAACCTGATGGCCCAGCTGTCCTCGCACCCCTACATCGTCACCATCTACGAGGCCGAGGTCACCGAGGCCGGCCACTCCTACCTGGCCATGGAGTACTGCTCCCGGCCCAGCCTTGACGTGCGGTACCGGCGGCAGCGCTTCAGCGTGGACGAGGTCCTGGCCGTTGGCATCCAGGTTGCGTCCGCCGTCGAAACCGCCCACCGGGCCGGCATCGCCCACCGCGACATCAAACCCGCCAACATCCTGGTGACTGACTACAACCGGCCTGCCCTGACGGACTTCGGCATCTCCGGCACCCTCGCGGACGATTCGGATGACGACGCCGGCATGTCCATTCCGTGGTCGCCGCCCGAGCAGTTCGCGGATGGCGGCGTGGACGGCGTTATGGTGGACGTGTGGGCCCTGGGCGCCACGCTGTATACGCTGCTGGCCGGCCGGTCGCCCTTTGTGATGCCCGGCGCGGACAATTCCCAGCGGGAACTGATCAGCCGGATCTCCAGCATGGCGCTGCCACGCCTGGGCCGGGCCGACGTGCCGGAATCCCTGGAACTGGCCCTTGCCACCGCCATGGCGAAACTTCCCCAGTCGCGCTACTCCTCGGCGCACGCCTTCGCCCTGGCCCTGCAGCGCATCCAAGCCGAACTCAACCTCTCCGTCACCCCCTTCGAGGTCCTGGAAGAAGCACACCAGGACGAGGACCACCCGGACGACGGCGTGGAGGAAACCCGGGTCCGGAGCATCGCCAGCATCGACCCCGAACGCACCGGAAGTGCCCCCACCTTCCCTGCCCGCACCCGGCCCACCACCGCCAACCCGGCCGCCTTCACCGGTCCTGCCGCCCCTGCCCCCGCCGCGCCGCCGTCGGGCATCACGCCGGGACCCGCCGCGCCCTGGCACCCCGCCGCCGCGGCAACAGCGGCAGCCAACCAGGCGCCGCAGGTTCCTGCGCACCTCTTCCGTGCGGACCCCGCAGGAACCGCTGCGGCCGGCGCAGCCGACGACAACGAATCCACGGTGCTGCGGCCCGCAGCGCCTGCTGCCGGTACCGGTCCGGAACCTGAAGACGCCACCGTCCAGCGGCCTGCGGCCACCGCGCCGCAGGAGCCCGCGCCGGCCCCGGAACGCGGCAAACGCAACGTCTGGCTGGCTGTCGCAGGCGGAACGCTGCTGGCCGCCGCCGTCGTGGTGGGCGTGGTCATGGCCAACGCCGCCGCCGAGACGCCCAAAACCGTGGCCAGCCAGGAACCCAATAAGCCACCCGCCGATGCCCTGGACAACGGCACCGTTCCCGACGTCGAAAAGCTCGCCGGAACACTGGCCGGCGGCCAGGCCAGCTTCACGTGGGAGAACCCGCAACCCAAACCGGGGGACACCTACAAGTGGAAGGTGTACACCATTGGTGGCGGGGGCGGGGAGTTCCAGTCCATCAAGGCGCCCCCCGTCAAGGTCACGCCAAACCCCTCCGGACAGACCTGCGTCCAGGTCATGATCGTCCGCACCGACGGGGCGTTTTCACCGATGGAGGCACCCTCCATCGCCTGCACGGGGCCCTGACGCACAGTCCATCACACGGCACCGGCAACACCACGAAGTTTGGCCCTGAAGGAGGCACAGGACATGGGGGATCTGGCAATAGATTTCTGCGGGGAATGGTACGAACCATCAGACGAGGACGTCTTTAACATCGGCCGTGAAGGCGACCTGGAAGTGGACGACAATCCGTACCTGCACCGGCAGTTCCTGCAAGTGGCCCGGTACGACGGCATCTGGTGGCTCAGCAACGTGGGCAGCATGCTTTCCGCCACCGTGGCCGACGGCTCCGGCGGCATGCAGGCCTGGCTGGCGCCGGGCGCCCGGATCCCGCTGGTGTTCAGCCACACCAACATCATTTTCACTGCCGGACCCACCACCTACGAGTTCGCTGTGCACCTGAAAACCCCTTCCTTCCGGCAGGAAGCCCGGGAAGACGACAGCAACGGCGACACCACGATCGGCCCGGTGGTCTTCACGGATTCGCAGAAAGCCCTGATCGTGGCCCTGGCCGAGCCCATGCTCCGCCGCGAAGGGACCGGCTTCAGCGCCATCCCGTCCTCGGCGGCGGCAGCGAAAACCCTGGGCTGGGCCCTGACCCGGTTCAACCGCAAACTCGACAACGTCTGCGACAAGCTGGACCGCGTGGGTGTGGTGGGCCTGCGCGGCGGCGGCGGGAAACTGGCCACCAACCGGCGCGCCCGCCTCGTGGAACACGCCGTGACCTCGCACCTGGTCACCGCCGATGACCTGCACCTGCTCGAAAAGATGAGGGGAGTGGACGAAGGATGAGGATCCGGCTGACACTGCGCCGCGACCCCGCGGAAACAAAGGACCTGGCCGTCACCGTGGACGGCCTGGCCACGGTGGCTGACATCGCCGCTGTGCTCTGGGCGGCCGACCCCGACAGGAAGGGAACCCCTGCGCCGGAGAACCTTTCCCTGCGGATCGACGAGGCGTTTGTGGGCGCCGGCATGACCGGGAATGTCCTGACCCGCAGCGACAACCTGCTCGAATCAGGCCTGCGGCCGGGTTCGGTGGTGTCCCTGGCGCAGGTCAGCACCCAGTTCCAGGTCCCCGGCGCGGGCCGCGGACCCGCCGCCGCCACGCTCCGTGTCCTTTCCGGGCCCGACGTCGGCCGCGAATTTTCGCTGCCCACCGGCACCAGCTACGTGGGCCGGGACCGGGACGTGGACGTCCGCCTCACCGACCCCATGACCTCCAAACGCCACGCCCGCATCACCGTGGGGGAAAGCGTGGAGATTGTGGACACCAACTCCGCCAACGGCCTGCTCATGGACGGCCTGGCCGTCACCCGCGCCACCCTGAACTCCTCGGACACCGTCACCCTGGGGGATACCACCCTTACGGTGGTGCCGCTGGGGCGCATCCAGGCGGCAGTACCGACGTCGCCCCTGGTGGACTTCAACCGGTCCCCGCGCGTAGTGCCGCGGTTCGAGGAACCCAAACGCGTCCTGCCCGCCGGGCCCAAACGGCCTGAGGACAACCCGTTCCCGTACATCATGCTGATCGCGCCGCTGATGATGGGCGCGGTGATCTTCGCCGTCACCCGGAACCCGCTGTCGGTGCTGTTTATGCTGATGATGCCCTTGTTCATCGTGGGCCACTACGTGGACCAGAAGATGCGCGGCCGGAAGCAGCAGAAGGAAGGGCTCAAGCATTTCCGGGAAGCCATGGCCGCGTTCCGGGAAGACGTCACCGAACTCCAGAAGGTGGAACGGGCCGTCCGGCTGCAGGAAGCCCCCTCGGTCAGCGACACCGTGGACGCCATCTACAAACTCGGTCCGCTGCTGTGGACCCACCGGCCGGAGCACGCCTGGTTCCTGGGCCTGAGGTTCGGGCTGGGCAGCGCACCGTCGCGCCTGGTGCTGGAAGAACCCAACAACAACGACACCGAAGCGCAGTACGCCCGCGAAATCCAGGACAGCCTCCGGCAGTTCCGGGTGATCGAAGGCGTGCCGGTGGTGTCCCAGTTCCGCACGTCCGGCGCCCTGGGCGTCGCCGGTCCGCGCGGGCTGGTGGACGACGTTGCCCGCGGCATGGTCCTCCAGCTGGTGGGCCTGCACTCACCGGCCGAAGTGGTCCTCACCGCCATCACCTCTGCGCAGTCCCGGGAACGCTGGAACTGGCTGCAGTGGCTTCCCCACGTGGGCTCAGGCCACAGCCCCCTCGCCGGGGACCACCTGGCCGCGGGCTCAGCCGGCGGCGCCTCCCTCCTGGCGCGGCTCGAGGACCTCGTCGAAGCCCGGGAAGCCGCCGCCAAGCGCAGCGGACCGGAGCTGCGCCCCGAGGTGGACCCGGCCAAGCTGGAAGTCCCCGCGCCGGTACTGCCTGCCGTGCTGGTGATTGTTGAGGACGACGCGCCCGTGGACCGCGGCCGCCTGACCCGGCTGGCCGAACGCGGACCGGACGCCGGCGTCCACGTGATGTGGGTTGCCACGGACATCCAGGCCCTGCCTGCTGCCTGCCGCGACTTTATGGTGGTGGACGGCGACCACGGCACCACCACCGGCCAGGTCCGGCTGGGCCGGCACACCTACCCCGTGAGCTGCGAGAGCGTGGACGCGGAGCTGGCCGGCCAGTTGGCCCGTATGCTCTCGCCCGTCGTGGACGTGGGAAAGCCCGTCACCGACGACTCCGACCTGCCCCGCGCCGTTTCCTACGCCACCCTGATCGGCAAGGACTTCCTGGACAGCCCGCAGGCCGTGGCAGACCGGTGGACCGAAAACAACTCGGTGCACGCCAGCGCCGTGGCCAACCGCAAGGACAACGGCACCCTCCGGGCCCTGGTGGGCTCCAAGGGTGTTGAACCCCTCTACCTGGACCTGAAGAACGAGGGCCCGCACGCCCTGGTGGGCGGCACCACCGGCGCCGGCAAGTCCGAGTTCCTGCAGTCCTGGGTGATGGGCATGGCCGCCGCCTACAGCCCCGACCGGGTCAGTTTCCTGTTTGTTGACTACAAGGGCGGCGCCGCATTTGCCGACTGCATCAACCTTCCGCACACGGTGGGGCTGGTCACCGACCTGTCCCCGCACCTGGTCCGCCGGGCCCTGACCTCGCTGCGGGCCGAGCTCCACCACCGCGAGCAGCTGTTCAACCGGAAAAAGGCAAAGGACCTGCTGGCCATGCAGCGGGAGGCCGATCCGGAGGCCCCGCCCTATCTGGTCATCATCGTGGACGAATTCGCGGCGCTCGCCAGCGAGGTGCCGGAGTTTGTGGATGGGGTGGTGGACGTGGCCGCCCGTGGCCGGTCCCTGGGCCTGCACCTCATCCTGGCCACCCAGCGCCCCGCCGGTGTGATCAAGGACAGCCTGCGGGCCAACACCAACCTCCGTGTGGCCCTGCGCATGGCGGATGAGGACGACGCCGCCGACATCCTGGGTGTCCCCGACGCGGCCTACTTCGACCCCGCCATCCCGGGCCGCGGCGCCGCAAAGACCGGTCCCGGGCGGATCCAGGGTTTCCAGACCGGCTACGCCGGCGGCTGGACCACCGGGAAGCCGCAGCGGCCGCAGATCGACATTGTGGAAATGGCCTTCGGGTCGGGGACCAGCTGGGAAGCGCCGGCGCCGGAGAAACCCGAACGGCAGGAACCGGCCGGGCCCAACGACATCTCCAGGATGACTGCCAACATAGTCCGGGCCGCCGATTCGCTGGCCATCGCCCCGCCCCGGAAGCCATGGCTGGACGAACTGGCCCAGACTTACGACTTCTCCCTCCTGCCCAACCCCCGGACGGATGAGCAGTTGCTCCTCGGCGTGGCCGACCACCCGTCCCGCCAGGATCAGCCCACGGTGTTCTACGAACCGGACCGGGACGGCAACATGGCCATCTACGGCACCGGTGGGTCCGGTAAATCGGCGGCACTGCGCGGCATCGCCATCGCCGCAGCCGTCACCCCCCGCGGCGGTCCGGTCCACGTCTACGGCATCGACTGCGGCTCCTCTGGGCTGCGGATGCTCGAGGAGCTGCCCCACGTTGGCGAAATCCTCAACGGGGACGATGTGGAGCGTGTGGGCAGGCTGCTGCGGATGCTCCGCGACGTCGCGGACCAGCGCTCCGCCCGCTTCGCCGAGGTCCGCGCGTCCACCATCGTGGAGTACCGGAAACTCGCGAACCGGCCGGACGAGAAGCGGATCTTTGTTCTGGTGGACGGCATGTCGGCGTTCCGTGAATCCTACGAACACAGCCGCCTCTCGTCGCTGTGGGACATTTTCCTGCAGCTCGCAACCGACGGGCGCACCCTGGGCATCCACCTGGTGGTCTCTGGCGACCGGCCCAGCGCCGTCCCGCCGTCGCTGCTGGCCTCCATCCAGCGCCGGCTGGTGCTGCGCCTGTCCTCAGAGGACGACTACCTGTCCATGGACGTGCCGCGGGATGTCCTCAGCGCCGCGTCCCCGCCCGGGCGCGGACTCCTGGACGGGCTGGAAGTCCAGCTGGCCGTGCTGGGCGGAAACTCCAACCTGGCGGTCCAGGCACGCGAAGTGCACAAGCTCAGCGCCGCCATGCTCCGCCAGGGCCTGGCCGCGGCACCCGGCATCGAACAGCTGCCCGAGCAGGTGGACCTTGACGTGCTGCCCGCCGGCGACGCGGAGGTCCCCGTGATCGGCGTGGACGACGAAACCCTGCAGCCTGCCGGGATCACGGCCAAGGGGTCGCTGCTGGTGGCAGGGCCGCCGGGCTCGGGCCGCACCGTTGCGCTGGTGACCCTTGCCTACGCCCTCCGCCGAGCCAACCCGGAGATCGAAATTCTCTACCTGGGCTCCCGGCGCTCCGCCGTGGCGGCGCTGCCCGTCTGGAACCGCTCAGTGGTGGGCCCGGACGACGTGGCCGACATGGTGGAGGACCTGACGGAACACTCCAGCGCGAACCCGGGCAAGCTGGCCATCTTCATCGAGGGCCTCACCGAATTCACGGACAGCATCGCCGAGTCCGGCGTTGCGCAGCTGGTGACGGCCGCCATCAAGGCCGACCAGTGGGTGGTAGGCGAGTCCGAATCGTCCACCTGGTCCGCGGCCTGGCAGCTCGCCCAGCCGTTCAAGTCGGGCCGGCGCGGCCTGCTCCTGAACCCGGGCGACATCGAGGGTGACAGCCTCCTGAACACCTCCCTGGGCCGGGTGGGTGACGGGTTCATCCCCGGCCGCGGGTTTGTGGTGGGCCGCGGCAAGGCCCGCAAGATCCAGGTGGCGCTGCCGCCGGAAAACCGCGACTGAGCCCGGCCGGCAGGCAACGAGGGGGAAGGGCCGCAGCCGCTGCGGATTTGCGGCCCTTCCCCGCGGTGTAGCAGACTACCCCTCGACTCCAGAACGCCGTGGCCGGGGGACCGCGCGCATCGAAAGGCAGCAATGACCTTCTCTTCCCCGGCACCCCGCACCCTTGTGGCGGCCGCCGTACTGGCCGTGTCCGCCGGTTTCCTGGCCGGCGGCACGGCGCTGGCCGACTCGCCCACACCCACGGCGCCGGCCACCACGGCCGTTGCAACGCCCTCCGTGCCCGCCGCGCCGGCGCCCGTCAAGACGGACAAGCCGCGGGGGCCCTCCTTCGAGCCCGCGCCGACGGCACCCCCGGCGGCACCGTCCACCGCGCCGGCAGCTCCGGCCGTTCCCGCGGCGCCGATTGAGCAGCCCACCACTGACGTTCCGGTGCCCGCCGTCGAGGCCACCGCCGAAGCAGCCGTGGAGACGGCGGCTGAGGCACCCACGGCCAGCCCGACGTCGGCCGCTCCTTCTGTGGAGTCCAACTGGAACAAGCCCATCACCAGGTCCGCGACGCCAACGCGCGTCGCATCCGTCACCTCCCTGGACGGAGCCGGTGGCGCGGGCCCCAACCTGCCGCTCGTGGCCGGGCTGCTCCTGCTGGGACTCGCCGGCGCCGCCTTTGCCTGGTGGGGCCGGGGCCGGCTCCGGGCCCACTGACCCGGCCGGGCCACGGTCCCGGCGCGGCCCGGGCAGTGTCGGCCGCATAGGGCAAGATAGTTCTGTGAGCACAGTTCCAGGCCCCGCAGAAGACGCCGCCACCCGGACCGGCACCCCCGACGAGCCCGCCGAGGTTCCCGCAGGAACCATCAGGGACGAATACGAGAAGCTGGCGGACCTGGTCCGGAAATACCGGTTCTCCTATTACCAGGAGGACGAACCCCTGGTCTCCGACGCGGAATTTGATACGCTCTTCCGCCGGCTGGAGGAAATCGAGGCCCTGCATCCCGAGCTCGTGGCCAACGATTCGCCCACCCAGGAAGTGGGCGGCGAAGTCTCGGCCGCCTTCGCCGCCGTGGAGCACCTGCAGCGCATGTACAGCTTGGAGGACGTCTTTTCCCTCGAGGAACTCGAGGCCTGGCTGGCCAAGGCCGTGGCCGGCGTCGGCAAGCTTGGCGACTCGGCACCACCGGTTGCGTGGCTCACCGAACTCAAGATCGACGGCCTGGCCGTCAACCTGCTCTACCGGGACGGCAAGCTGGTGCGCGCCGCCACCCGCGGCGACGGGTTCACGGGGGAGGACATCACCCACAACGTCCTGACCATCAAGGAAATCCCGCGGGAACTTTCCGGCACCGGGTTCCCTGGTGAAGTGGAGATCCGGGGCGAGGTCTTTATCCCCTCCAAGGCCTTTGCCGACTTCAACGAAGCCCTGATCGAGGCAGGCAAGGCCCCGCTGGCCAACCCGCGCAACGCCGCCGCCGGGTCGCTGCGCCAAAAGGATCCCGCGGAAACCGCCAAGCGGCCCCTGAAGATGTTTGTGCACGGCATCGGCGCCCGTGAAGGGCTCCAGTCCACCACCCAGTCCGAAACCTACAAGCTCCTCGAGGGCTGGGGGCTGCCGGTCAGCCCGTACTTCGAGGTCCTGGGCAGCGTCAAGGACGTCCTGGCCTTCATCAAGGGTTACGGCGAAAAGCGGCACAAACTGCTGCACGAGATCGATGGGATCGTCATCAAGGTGGACGACTTCGGCACCCAGCGTGCCCTGGGCTACACGTCCCGCGTGCCCCGCTGGGCGGTGGCGTACAAATACCCGCCGGAGGAAGTGCACACCAAGCTGCTGGACATTGCCGTCAACGTGGGACGAACCGGCCGGGTGACCCCGTTCGGCCTGATGGAACCGGTCAAGGTGGCCGGTTCCACGGTGGAGATGGCCACCCTGCACAACCAGGACGTCGTCAAAGCCAAGGGCGTCAAGATCGGCGACATCGTGGTGCTCCGCAAAGCCGGGGACGTTATCCCCGAAATTGTGGGCCCGGTCCTGGCGCTCCGGGACCAGCAGGACCCGCCGGTCCGCGACTTTGTGATGCCCACCGAATGCCCCTCCTGCGGGACGCCGCTGGCACCCGCCAAGGAAGCCGACGTGGACATCCGCTGCCCCAACGCGAAGTCCTGCCCGTCCCAGCTCCGGGAACGGGTCTTCCACTTGGCCGGCCGCGGCGGGTTCGACATCGAGGCGCTGGGCTGGGAAGCGGCGATCGCCCTCACCCAGCCCACCGAACCGGACGTCCCGCCGCTGACCTCGGAGGCCGGGTTGTTCGACCTCACGCCCGAGGTGCTCGCCGGGGTCCGGATCCGGCGCGAAAAACGTGCCAAGGGCGTTCCTACGGGTGAATTCGAACTGGTGCCGTACTTCTTCACCAAGGGCACCGCGAAAGTGCCCTCCAAACCCACGGCCACCACCACCAAACTGTTCGCCGAACTGGAAAAAGCCAAGGCGCAGCCGCTGTGGCGGGTCCTGGTGGCGCTGTCCATCCGGCACGTGGGTCCGCGGGCTTCCCGCGCCCTGGCCACCTGGTTCGGCACCATGGACGCCATCCGTGCCGCCTCGGAAGAGGAACTGGCCGGCGTTGATGGCGTGGGCCCCACCATCGCCGCCGCGCTGAAGGAATGGTTTGCCGAGGACTGGCACCGCGAGATCGTGGACCGCTGGGCCGCGTCCGGAGTGCGGATGGCTGACGAACGCGACGAATCAACCCCCCGCACCCTGGAGGGCCTGACAGTGGTGGTCACCGGCTCGCTGCCAAACTTCAGCCGCGACGAAGCCAAAGAGGCAATCCTCATCCGCGGCGGCAAGGCCGCAGGGTCCGTCTCCAAAAACACCAGCTACCTGGTGGCCGGCGAAAGTGCCGGTACCAAGCTGGACAAGGCCGAGCAGCTGGGCATCCCCGTCCTGGACGAGGACGGCTTCCGCGAACTGCTGGCCAACGGCCCGGCACCTGCTCCTGACGAGCAACCTGCGCCTGACGAGCAACCCGTTCCTGACGAACAATCCGCTGACGGCGAACCTGCCGCGGGCGAACCTGCCCAGGAAGGGGCTCCAGCATGAACGCCGCACCGGAATGCCCTCGAGCCGAGGACCTGCTGGCCGAACTGCTGGGTGTGGCCCGGCTGGCAGCCGCGGCCGGCGCCAAGGTCCTGGCCGGCCGCAACGATGCCGCCCTGGCTGCCGACGCTGCCGTAAACAACAAGGGCGAGGCCGGCGACTGGGTGACCGCCTACGACCTGGCAGCCGAAACCGCTGTCAGGGACGTTATCGCGGCCCACCGCCCCCATGACGCCATCACCGGGGAGGAACACGGGCCCACCCGGCCCGAGGACCCGTCCGGCTACCGCTGGTCCATCGACCCGCTGGACGGCACCACCAACTTCATCCGCAACATTGTGTACTACGGGACGTCGGTGGCCGTGGCGGACGCCAACGGCCAGTGGCTGGCCGGAGTGGTGGACGCCCCCGCACTGGGCAGGGTGTACTACGCCTCCCGCGGCCAGGGCGCCTGGCTCGAGGCCGGTGGCACCCGCACCCGGCTGACCGGCCCGCAGCACGGGCGCACCGGCCGGATCCTGGCCACCGGCTTCAGCTACGACCCTGACGTCCGGGCCGAACAGGCCGGACTGCTGGGCGGGCTGATGGAGGGCTTCGCGGACGTCCGGCGCCTCGGCTCGGCCGCCCTGGACCTGTGCCTGGTGGCCGATGGCACCCATGACGCCTACGGCGAGCGCGGCCTCAACGAGCACGATTTCGCCGCCGGTGCGCTGGTGGCGGAGGAAGCGGGCTGCTGGGTCCGGCGGCCCCGGCTAACCAGCCCGCTGGACGGCGGACCGGACGACGCCGACCGCCTTGCCGCGTGGACCTGCGCCGGGACCTTGGAACTCGCCGGCAAATTCCCGCTCTGAGCCCATGATCCGGACTCTCGCCATTGCCAACTACCGGTCCATCCGGGACCTGTCCCTGGGCCTGACCGGCCTGGACCTGGTCACCGGCGCCAACGGCAGCGGCAAGTCCTCCCTGTACCGGGCGCTGCGGCTGCTCGCCGACTGCGCAGGCGGTGCCGGCGGCAACGTGGTGGGGTCGCTGGCGCGTGAAGGCGGGTTGGCCTCCACGCTGTGGGCGGGGCCGGAAACCGTCAGCGGTGCCATGCGCCGCGGCGAGGTGCCCGTACAGGGGACCCTGCGCAGGAACCCGATCAACCTGAGAATGGGATTCTCGGGGGACGACTTCGGCTACCTCGTGGATTTGGGGATCCCTGTCCCGGTCGCCGGCGAGATGGATGAGCGGAGCCGGAAGCCCAAGGCGTCCCTGTTTGCCAACGATCCGGACATCAAACGGGAGGTGGTGTTCTCGGGCCCGCTGGCCCGGCCTGCGTCCTGGCTGGTGGACCGCCGCGGCGCTGCCGTCCGGGTCCGGGGCACCGCCGGGGAATGGCAACCGGAAAACATCACCCTGCAGCCGTACCAGAGCGTCCTGACCGAGATCGCGGACCCGGAGCGGTCCCCGGAAGTGCTGCAGGTCCGCAACACGGTCCGGTCCTGGCGGTTCTACGACCACTTCCGGACCGACGCTGCTGCGCCCGCCCGGCAGGTGCAGGTGGGTACCCGGACGCCGGTCCTCGATCCCACGGGCGCGGACCTGCCGGCCGCGCTGCAGACCATCCGGGAGACCGGCGACACTTTCCTCCTGGACAAAGTGATCAACGCGGCCTTCCCCGGCAGCAAGCTGGAGATCAGCATCAACGACGGGATGTTCGGTGTCCAGCTGCGGCAGCAGGGGATGCTGCGGCCGTTGAAGGCGCCGGAGCTTTCAGACGGCACCCTCCGGTTCCTGCTGCTCACCGCAGCGCTCCTCACCCCGCAACCGCCGGAACTGATGGTACTGAACGAACCCGAAACCAGCCTGCACCGTGACCTCATGCCGGCCCTGGCCGGGCTCATCAGCCAGGCTGCTGAGCGGTCGCAGCTGCTGGTGGTGTCCCACTCCACTGCCCTCATCACGGCGTTGCGGGAAAGCGGGCACGTCACGGAGCACGAATTGGAGAAGGACGTCGGGGAAACCCGGGTCCGGGGGAGGGGCGCGCTGGAAGGGCCGCTCTGGAGCTGGCCGTCCAGGTAAAGGTCTGCGCCGGCTTCAGCTTCCTGAAATCAGATTTCAGGACTAACCCCTACCATTGATGGGTGCACCAGCAGATTCTGATCAGACCCGCCGTCCCCGCCGATTATTCCGAAATCGCCCGGATTACCGTCGCTTCGTACCTGGCCGCCGGCTATTTCGACGACAGCACGCACCCGTACATGCAGCGTATCCAGGAAGTGGCGCACCGGGCGGCGAACGCCGTGATCTGGGTGGCCGAACGGCAGGGCCGGATCGTCGGGTCCGTCACCCTGGCGGTGGCAGGGGAACCGTTCGCGGACATCGCCCGGCCCGGCGAACTCGAATTCCGGATGCTGGTGGTGGACCCCGACGTCCAGCGCAGCGGTGCCGGCAAAGCGATGGTGGCCGCCATCATCGAGCACGGCCGGTCCCTGCCAGGCATCGAGGCCGTGGCCCTCACTACCGGCCTGACCTGGGAAAGCGCCCACGGCCTGTACCGCAAAACCGGCTTCCAGCGGGTCCCCGAACGTGACTGGCTGGTTCCCGGAACTGACATAAAACTGCTGGTTTACCGGCTGGACCTGTAGCCGCCCTAAAGTGGTGCCGAACTCATCCAGCTATGAAAGGCCCACCCATGCGCAAAACCTTCGGCACCGGCTCCGTCTGGGAACAGACCCTCGGCTACTCCCGCGCCGTCCAGGTGGACAACACGCTCTACATCTCAGCCACCGCTGCCAGCGGCGAGGACGGCATTGTGGGTACCGACTTCTACACCCAGACCGCATTCATCCTGCAGAAGCTCGAAACGGTCCTGGCGGACGCAGGCTTCGCGCTGGCCGACGTGGTCCAGTCCAAGTTGTACCTGACGGACATCAGCAAATGGGAAGAAGCCGGCCGGGCCCATGGCGAGGTCTTCGGCGAGATCCGCCCCACCCTGGCCCTGGTGCACGTGCTGCCGTTCCTGGACCCGCAGATGCTGGTGGAAATCGAACTGGTTGCGCAGAAAAGCGCCAGCTGACCCGGCTCCCTGACCAGGCTTTGCTGACCCGGTCAGGGCACGGCGGGCAGGCCGTAGCGGTGCTCCGGCCGGCCCGTGGTGCCGTAGCGGAGCTGGATGTCCACGGCGCCGTCGTCGGCCAGTGAGGACAGGTACCGCTGCGCCGTGGCCCTGGAGACTCCCACCCGGCCCGCCACCTCGGCCGCCGAGTACTGCTCTCCGGGGAGCAGCGATTCCAGCACCGCCGCTTCGGTGGCGGAGCGGGGCTTGGCCGACGGCGTGACATCCCCCGGGATCAGCGCACGTTTTGCGCGCTCCACCCCGTCCTGGTCCAGGGCCCCGGGCTGGGCCAGGAGGCGCCGGAACCGGGCATAGGAGCGCAGCTGCTGCGACAGCGCATCAGCGGTAAAGGGCTTGAGCAGGTACCCCAGGGCGCCGCGGCGCAGGGCCAACCGGACGGATGCCGCATCGGAGGCGGCGCTGAGGATCACGGTGTCCACATCGAGCTGCTGGAGCAGGTCCAGCCCGGAGGCATCCGGAAGGTAGACGTCCAGGAGCACCAGGTCAGGGCGCAGGCTGTGGATGGACTGCAGCGCCAGGGATGCTGTCCCCACCGGCGCCAGGGCCAGGAACCCCGCCACAGAGTCCACGTAGGCGGCGTGGAGTTTCGCCACATGGAAGTCGTCGTCCACGATCAGCACACGGAAATCGTCAGGCATCGTTGTCCTTTCCAGGGGTTGCGGCGCGTCCAGGGGTTGCGGCGCGCGCCGCGGTGGTGCCGGGGAGTGTGGCCATAAACACGGCGCCGGGTCCGCCGTCGGTCCCGGCGGCCAGCAGGGTAACGTCGCCGCCGCGCCGCCGGGCCAGCTGCCGGGCCAGGGCCAGCCCGAAGCCCTGCCCGCCGCCCGCGCGGACCGGCCCGGACGCGGTGGTGAAACCGGACGCAAACACGTCTTCCGGGCCGGTCCCGGGGGCCAGCCCGTTTCCGGAGTCGGCCACCACGATATGGAGGGTGCCGCCACCGGCACCGGGTTCGTCGAGGACCTCCACCTCCACCCACCGGTCTTCGGCGGAGCCTGCCACGGCAGCGTTTACCGCGTTGTCGATCAGGTTGCCCAGGACCGTTGTTACATCCTGGGCTTCGGAGACCTGTCCGCGGACCAGGGTCTCGGGGCCGATCCGGAGGGACACCCCCCGTTCATCGGCCTCAACCCCCTTGGCACCCACAAACGCCTGCAGGTACGGGTCCTGCAGGAGCTCAGCCTGGTCCACCGGGAACCGCAACGGCCCGGTGGCAGCCAGCCCGGCCAGGTACTCGCGGGCCTGCTGGTGCTGGCCGATGCCCATAAACCCGGCGAGGGTGTGCAGCTGGTTTGCGAACTCGTGGCGCTGCGCCCGCAGCGCATCGGACAGGGTGCCCACGGCGTCCAGCTGCCGGGTGAGCTGCTGGAGTTCCGTCCGGTCCCGGAGCATCAGCACCCAGCCCAAATCTTCCCGCCGGTGCAGGGCCTTGCGGGCGCTGGCCACCAGGACCTGGCCGCCGGCCACCACCTCCACGGCTTCCGGGCCGGCGTATCCCGGCCGGGTGAGGGCGGCCAGCTGCGCCGGGACCGGCGCGTCCGCCCACCGGGTGCCGGTGAGGTCCGGCAATCCCAAAAGCCGCTGCGAGGCGGCGTTGAAAACACTGATCCTGCCGTCCGCGGAAACGCCGATGACGCCGTCGTCCACTCCCTGCAGGACCGCCACCTGGTCGTGCACCAGGGTGCTGATCTCCTCCGGTTCCAGGCCGAGTGTGAGCCGCTGCAACCGGCGGCGCAGCAGGAAGGAGCCCAGCACGCCGGCGCCGAGGGCGCCTGCCGCCGTCAGGGCCACCGGGCCGATGTCGCGCGCCACGCTCTGGCCCACGGTTTCCATGGAGTAGCCCACGCTGACCTCACCCACCACGGTGTTGCTGTCCGGCGCGTAGACCGGGACCTTTGCACCCGCCGACGGGCCCAGCGTCCCCGTGTTACGGGTGGTGATTTCCTGGCCGGCCAGGGCCTCGGACGGATCGGTGCTGACACCCTCGCCCAGCCGGTCCGGGTCCGGATGCGCCAGCCGCAGACCGGTTTCGTCGGTGATCACCACAAAGAGCGCACCGGTGCGGGTCCGCACGGCCTCCGCGGCGGCCTGCAGGGGACCGGCGGCAAGCTCCGCCGGCGGCGGGGTGCCCGCCTGGCCACTGATGGCCAGCACGTCCGCGCGGACCGACGGGTCCGAGGCCACGGTCCGGGCCAGCGTCAGGGCCTGGTTCTCCGCGTCGCTGCCCACCCGGTCATAGGTCAGCCAGGCGTGCACCGCGGTGCTCAGCAGCACCACCAGCAGCACCACCCCCAGCTGGAGCAACAGCGTCTGCGTCGAGAACCGCAGGGGCGTGCGGGGCGCGGGGCGCGGCATGGTCCTCCTCGACGGGCAGTGATTAATGGCAGTTCCCGGCTCCACCGGACGGTGTGAGCACAATGAGCAAAATGCTCCCAATAAGCAGTATGCCAATCAATTGAGCCAAAGGCACGGCCGTGACGGCCGCCACCCTACAGTCTGTAGCACGCGTCACACCGCTGTGCCGCCGAACACATGTAAGGAGCCGGCCGTGCTGGTAATACTTGGATTCGCAATGATCGCGGTATTCATGGTGCTGATCATGACGAAAAAGTTGACGCCAGTACTGGCGCTCATCATCGTCCCCACCGTTTTTGGACTTTTCGCAGGCGCCGGCCTTGGCATCGGCGACATGGTCCTGGAGTCCATGAAAGCCATGACCTCCACCGCAGCCCTGCTGATGTTTGCCATCATCTACTTCGGGCTGATGATCGACGTGGGACTGTTTGACCCGCTGGTCAAATTCATCCTCCGCAAGCTGGGCAACGACCCCGCCAAAGTGGTTCTGGGCACCGCCATCCTCGCGGCCGCCGTGTCGCTGGACGGTGATGGCTCCACCACCTTCATCCTCACCACGGCAGCCATGCTGCCCGTCTACCTGCGCCTGAAGATGAGCCCCGTGGTCCTCACCTGCGTGGCCGGCCTGGCCAACGGCACCATGAACATCGTGCCCTGGGGCGGTCCCACGGCCCGCGCCGCCACCGCGCTGAACATCGACGTCAACGACGTCTTTGTCCCCATGGTCCCCTCCCTGATCGGTGGCCTGGTGGTTGTTATGGTCTTCGCCTGGCTCCTGGGCCTGCAGGAACGCAACCGGCTCCGCGCCACCGAGCCGGGCATCTGGGCCACCCCGGGTGCTGACACTGCCGACGGCGGCGCACCCGCCGGTGGGTCGGGAACCGGCCGTGGACGCAAGGGCAACAACCCCGGCGGAGCAGCCCCCGCCGTCGGCGGCTCTTCCGTCGCTGTCCTGGAGCGCCCCGAAACGCTGGTGGACGACCTCGACTCCGCCATGGCGGACACCGCACTGGACCCGAACCGCGCCACCCTGCGGCCCAAGCTGTTCTGGTTCAACCTGGTCCTGACCGTGGCCGTGATGACCATGCTGGTGGCCGACCTGGTCCCGCTGCCCTACGTCTTTATGGTCGGTTCGGCCATCGCGCTGCTGGTGAACTTCCCCAACGTCAAGGAACAGAGCCGCCAGCTGGTGGCCCACGCACCGTCAGTTGTTGCCGTGGTCAGCATGGTCATGGCCGCAGCAGTCCTCACCGGGGTCCTGACCGGCACCGGCATGGTGGGAGCCATGTCCGAGTGGCTGGTCCAGATCATCCCGTCCAGCATGGGACCGTTCATGGCCGTCATCACCGGTGTCCTGAGCATCCCCATGACGTTCTTCATGAGCAACGACGCCTTCTACTTCGGCGTCCTGCCGGTACTCGCCGAAACTGCCGGCCACTACGGCATCCCCGCCGCGGACATGGCCCGGGCCTCCATCACCGGCCAGCCGTTCCACCTGCAGAGCCCCCTGGTTCCGGCTATCCTGCTGCTGGTCTCCCTGGCCAAGGTGGACCTGGGCGACCACCACAAAAAGGTACTGTGGCGCACCGCCGTGGTTTCCCTGGTCATGCTGGGAATTGGTGTGCTGACCGGGGCCGTCGGAATCGGTTAGTCTAAACCTGCCTGTGGACCGGCTTCGGCCGGCCTGCGGGACCGAAGTGCCCGTCTGACGCCCGCTGGGGGTCGTCAGACGGGCACTGGCGTTTCCGCACTAGACTGGTTCCGGAAAACAAGCGGGACTGGTTGGAAAAACAAGTGGCACTTGTTTGCGAAGCGACCGGGGCCCGCCCGGAATGAACACATACACCTGCAGGGGAGATCCATGGCTGCGATCAACCGTGACGATGTTGCGCATCTGGCGCGACTCGCTCACATCGAGATGAGTGCCGAAGAGCTGGACAGGATGGCCGGCGAGCTCGCCGTCATCGTTGATTCCGTCAAGTCCGTCAGTGAGGCCGCCGGGGCCGACGTCCCGGCAACGTCCCACCCCATCCCGCTGACCAACGTCTTCCGGGACGACGTGGTGGGGCACACCTTCACCGCTGAACAGTCACTCTCCGGCGCGCCGGATTCGCTCGATAACCGTTTCAAGGTCCCGGCCATCCTGGATGAGGCATAAACCATGACCGAACTGAACCCCGCCGGAACCGACGCCGGCACCCTGATCCGCCTGTCCGCAGCGCAGCTGGCCGCCAAGCTGGCCGCCGGTGAAGTGACCTCCGTGGAGATCACCCGGGCCTGCCTGGACCGCATCGCCCAGGTGGATGGCGGTGAGCGCGGCATCAACGCGTTCCTGCACGTCAACGCCGAGGAAGCGCTCGCCGTCGCTGCAGAGGTGGACGCCATCCGCGCCGCCGGCGGCCCCGAAGCCGACGCCCTGCATGAACTCGCAGGCGTCCCCATCGCCGTCAAGGACCTCATCGTCACGGTGGGCCAGCCCACCACTGCCGGCTCGAAGATCCTCGAAGGCTGGCACAGCCCGTACGACGCCACCGTGGTGGCCCGGCTGCGCGCCGCGAAGATGCCCATCCTGGGCAAAACCAACCTGGACGAATTCGCCATGGGTTCCTCCACCGAGCACTCCGCCTACGGCCCCACCCGCAACCCCTGGGACCTGGACCGGATCCCGGGCGGCTCCGGCGGCGGTTCCGCGGCCGCCGTCGCCGCGTTCGAGGCGCCCCTGGCCCTCGGAACCGACACCGGCGGCTCCATCCGGCAGCCGGGCGCCGTCACCGGCACCGTGGGGGTCAAGCCCACCTACGGCAGTGTGTCCCGCTACGGCGCCATCGCCATGGCCTCCTCGCTGGACCAGATCGGCCCCGTCACCCGCACCGTGCTGGACTCGGCACTGCTGCACCAGGTCATCGGCGGGCACGACCCCAAGGACTCCACCTCCCTGCCGGAGCCGCTGGCGGACCTCGTGGCCGCGGCACGCACCGGCAACGTCGAGGGCCTGCGGATCGGCATCATCAAGGAACTGCACGGCGAGGGTTACCAGGCCGGCGTCGAAAACCGGTTCAACGAGGCGCTGGAACTGCTCAAGGACGCCGGCGCCACGATCGTTGAGGTCTCCTGCCCCAACTTCCAGTACGCCCTGGGCGCCTACTACCTGATCATGCCCTCCGAGGCGTCCTCCAACCTGGCAAAGTTCGACGGCGTCCGGTTCGGCCTGCGCGTCCTGCCCACCGACCCGCCGCTCACCATTGAACGGGTCATGGCAGCCACCCGCGCCGCCGGGTTCGGCGACGAGGTCAAGCGCCGCATCATCCTGGGCACCTACGCCCTGAGCGCCGGCTACTACGACGCCTACTACGGCTCGGCCCAGAAGGTCCGCACCCTGGTCCAGCGCGACTTCAACGCCGCCTTTGAACAGGCGGACGTGCTGATTTCCCCCACGGCGCCCACCACCGCGTTCAAATTGGGCGAAAAGCTGGACGATCCGCTGGCCATGTACCTCAACGACGTCGCCACCATCCCGGCCAACCTGGCCGGCGTCCCCGGGCTCTCCCTCCCGGGCGGCCTCGCTGACGAGGACGGACTGCCCGTCGGCATCCAGCTGCTGGCCCCGGCCCGCGAGGACGCCCGGCTCTACCGCGTGGGCGCCGTCCTGGAATCGCTGCTGGAGGCCAAGTGGGGCGGCCCGCTGCTGGCCCAGGCCCCCGACCTTGCCGGCGCACCGGCACTCGAAGCCCAGGAGGCGAAATAATGAGCACCGACGCAACCCTGAGCTTCGAAGAGGCCATGGAGAAGTACGACCCCGTCCTGGGGTTTGAGGTCCACGTGGAACTCAACACCAAAACCAAGATGTTCTCCTCCGCGCCCAACGTGTTCGGCGACGAGCCCAACACCAACGTGAACGAGGTGGACCTCGGCCTGCCGGGCGTGCTGCCCGTGGTCAACCGGACGGCCATCGAGTCCTCCATCAAGATCGGCCTGGCGCTGAACTGCAGCATCGCTGAGTCCTGCACCTTTGCCCGGAAGCAGTACTTCTACCCGGACACACCCAAGAACTTCCAGACCTCCCAGTACGAGGACCCCATCGCGTACGACGGTTACCTGGACATCGAACTCGCCGACGGCACGGTGTTCCGCGTTGAGATTGAACGCGCCCACATGGAGGAGGACGCCGGGAAGCTGACCCACATGGGTGGCGCCGCCGGCCGCATCCAGGGCGCCGACTTCTCCCTGGTGGACTACAACCGCTCAGGCGTGCCGCTCGTGGAAATCGTCACCAAGCCCATCGAAGGCGCCGGCTCCCGCGCGCCGGAACTGGCCAAGGCCTACGTGGCCGCCGTCCGCGAGATCGTCAAGAACCTCGGCGTCTCCGATGCCCGGATGGAACGCGGCAACGTCCGCTGCGACGCCAACGTCTCGCTCCGCCCGCACGGCCGGGAACGGTTCGGCATCCGGTCCGAAACCAAAAACGTGAACTCGCTGCGCGCCGTCGAACACGCCGTCCGCTACGAGATCCAGCGCCACGCCGCCGTCCTGGACAACGGCAACCCGGTCATCCAGGAAACCCGGCACTGGCACGAGGACACCCGTACCACCACGTCGGGCCGGCCCAAGTCGGACGCTGACGACTACCGCTACTTCCCGGAACCGGACCTGGTGCCCGTGGTGGCGTCCCGTGAATGGGTGGAGGAGCTCCGCGCCACCTTGCCCGAGCCGCCGGCCGCCCGCCGCAAGCGCCTGCAGGCCGACTGGGGCTACTCCGACCTGGAATTCCGCGACGTGGTCAACGCCGGAGTCCTGGACGAGATCGAGGAAACCATTGCCGCCGGCGCCTCCGCTTCGGTGGCCCGTAAATGGTGGATGGGCGAAATCGTTGGGCGCGCCAAAAACGCCGACGTCGACCCCGGCCAGCTGGGCGTTGCACCCGCCACCATCGTGGAGCTTGCGAAAATGGTGGATGACGGCAAGATCAACAACAAGATGGCCACCGCTGTCCTGGACGGCGTCCTGGCCGGCGAAGGCACCCCGGCCGAAATCGTCCAGGCCCGCGGCCTGGCAGTGGTCTCGGACGACGGCCCCCTCCTCGAAGCCATCGACGCTGCCCTGGCGGCACAGCCGGACGTCGCGGAGAAGATCCGCGGCGGCAAGGTCCAGGCCATCGGCGCGATTGTTGGCGGCGTGATGAAGGCCACCCGTGGCCAGGCGGACGCCGGCCGCGTCCGTGAGCTGATCCTGGCGAAGCTCGGCGTCGAAGGCTGAGACCGCCCGCTCCAACCCAACTGGGTCGCAGTAGTTGTCGTTTTGACCCCTCAAAACGACAACAACTGCGACCCAGTTGGGCGTTAAGCACTACTCGCATCCACAGGCACCGAACTACCCGTGTTCAGGGCCGCGTCCCGGTCCTACACTGAAGATCCAGGGCACAGCGCCCTGCCCGCTCTGTGGGAGGTATGGCCATGACCGTCCGGGAACCGTTGAGGCTTCGCAAGGCTTTCCTGGCCGGCGCCGTTGCGCTGGCGCTGACCGGCACGGGAGCCGCCATCGCCTGGTCGGCAACCGGGACGCCCATGCCCACCCCGGACACGCCCAGTGCGGCCGCGCCGGATACCGGTTCGGGCAAGGACACGGATCCGGCGAAGGACAAAGCCGCACACGCCCGTCCCCTCCACAGTGAAAGTGTGGTGAAGGAGGCCGACGGCACCTACCGCACGGTCCTGTCGCAGCGCGGCAGGGTAGACGCCGTCAGCTCCACGGCCATCACGGTGAAAAGCGAGGACGGTTACAGCCAGACCTACGCCGTCACCGCTGGCACCCGGATCACGGTGATTCCCGCCCCCGCCGCGGACGGCTCACCGGCAACGGGCGACGACGGCAAACGGCTCAAGCCCACGGACGGCACCAGTGCGGACCTCGCCACAGGGGACGCCGTGCTGGTTGCCGGCGTGAAGGATGGCGGCACGGCCACTGCCCAAAGGATTGTCAAGGGCGCCGGCGACGGGCCCGGAATGGGACTGGGCCAGGGCCGCGGGAAAGGACACGGGCAAGGCCACGGCAAGGGCGCTGGGCAGAGTCAGGGGCAGGGTCAAGGCCACGGACCCAAAGCCTGAGCGCGGCGGATTCAGCTGATTTTGACCAGCCCCGCCATGATGTCCTCCAGTGCCTGGCACACCATCAGCACCGAGCGGCGCTTGAGGTTCTCCGGCCTGGCCAGCAGGTCAATCCGGCGGCGCGTGCTGATCCCGGACAGGGGACGGAGCACAATGTCCGGATTCAGCACCGGCCCCGCGGTGTACCGCGGCAGCAGGCCAACCACCCCGCCGGCCGCCACCAGCGCGGCCACGGTGGAGTAGTCATTGATGCGGTGCACAATGTTCAGTTCCCTGCTGGAAACGGCCGCGACGGCGGACAGCACGTCGGCGGGGGAGTAGCCGGCGTGGCTGGTCACCCAGGCCTCGGCCGCCACGTCCTGCACGCTCAGGGTGTCCTGCCCGGCCAGCCGGTGCCCGGCGGGGAGGGCCACGTCCAGCGGTTCGTGGGCCAGCGGGATCACCGTGACACGTTCGGTGGGCCACCGGGGGCTGTGGTCCATCCGGTGGGCCAGGACCAGGTCGTACCGGGCCGTCAACGCGGGGAAGTCCTGCTGGGCCACGTCCTCGTCGGACAATTCGATCCGTGGTTTCTCCGGGCCGTCCAGGATCCGGGCCAGCGGCGCAAAGACTGCCTGGCCGGCGCTGTGGAAGCCACACAGGCTCACCCGGCCGGCTGCGGACCCGTGATAGATCCCGATCGCATCCCGCGCGTCCGCCAGCGCACCGACCACGGCGGCGCCGGCGTCGGCCAGGACCTGGCCTGCTTCCGTCAGCACCAGGTTGCGGCCTTCCTTTCGCGTCAGCGGCACGTCGACCGTCCGCTGCAGGATGGCCAGTTGCTGCGAGACGGCGGACGGCGTGACCATCAGGGTGTCCGCCACCGCCTTGACGCTGCCCAGCGCGCCGAGCTCACGCAGGATTTCAAGCTGATGGATCTCCATCCCCCAAGTCTATGCATTAGCAAAAGCTACATCGTCGATTGAGAAATTCCCTGTTGTACTAAGCCGTTATCCCCGTTCTAATGAGGACGGAAGCACCCGCCCGCGGTGTGGCGATAAAGAGGAAGGAAGCCGATGAAGGCTTTGTACAAGTCAGGCCCCCAGGCCGGTTTCGAGCTGGTGGACCGGCCCGAACCGGAAGCCGGTCCGGCCGACGTAAAAATCCGGGTGATGACCACCGGTATCTGCGGCACCGACCTCCACATCCAGTCCTGGGACGCCTGGGCGCAGGGCATCATCGAGGCACCCCTGATCGCCGGCCACGAGTTCTACGGCGAAGTGGTGGCTGTGGGCGTGGACGTCCGCGACGTGAAAGTGGGCGACCGGGTATCCGGCGAAGGCCACGTGGTGTGCGGCATCTGCCGCAACTGCCGCGCGGGCCGCCGCCAGATGTGCATTCACACCGTCAGCGTGGGCGTGCAGCGCGACGGCGCCTTTGCCGAATACGTGGTGATCCCGGAAACCAACGTCTGGGTCCATCACGATCCGTCCATCACCCCCGAGCTCGGCGCCATCTTCGACCCCTTCGGCAACGCCGTGCACACCGCCCTGAGCTTCCCGCTGGTGGGCGAGGACGTCCTGATCACCGGCGCCGGGTCCATCGGCCTGATGGCCATCGCCGTCGCCCGGCACGCAGGGGCCCGCAAGATCGCCATCACGGACGTGTCCGGACCCCGCCTGGAGCTGGCCCGCACCCTCGGCGCGGACCTGGCCATCGACGTCTCCACCACCCGGGTCCGCGACGCCCAACGTGCGCTCGGCCTGCGCGAGGGCTTCGACATCGGCATGGAAATGTCCGGCCATCCCACGGCGCTGCCGGAGATGATCGAGAACATGAACCACGGTGGCCGGATCGCCATGCTGGGCCTGCCCAGCCAGGACATCACCATTGACTGGGCCAAGGTGGTCACGCACATGCTCACCCTCAAGGGCATCTACGGCCGCGAAATGTACGAGACCTGGTACGCCATGAGCGCCATGCTCTCCTCCAACCCCGTGCTCCACGCCGGCATCTCCGCC
Source organism: Arthrobacter sp. ZBG10 (assembly GCF_001238605.1). Classification (NCBI taxonomy): domain Bacteria; kingdom Bacillati; phylum Actinomycetota; class Actinomycetes; order Micrococcales; family Micrococcaceae; genus Arthrobacter; species Arthrobacter sp. ZBG10. The sequence goes on from NZ_LFQH01000039.1 coordinate 38,304, forward strand.
GTGGTGACGGACACCCTGCCCGCCACGGACTGGGAAAAAGGCTTTGACCTGGCCCGCAGCGGTTCCGGTGGCAAAGTTGTCCTCGACTGGACCCAACTCTAAGGAAACCCCATGTACTCCGCCATCAAGGACCAGCTGGCCACCGAGCTGGACAGCCTCCGCACCGCCGGGCTGTTCAAGACCGAGCGCAGCATCAACTCGCCGCAGTCCAGCCACATCACTGCAGCCCGGATCGGGGAACAGGGCGCCGCCGTCCTTAACTTCTGCGCCAACAACTACCTGGGCCTGGCCGACCACCCGGACATCATCACGGCCGCCAAGACCGCCATGGACGAGCGCGGTTTCGGCATGGCCAGCGTCCGCTTCATCTGTGGCACCCAGGACCTGCACCTGGAACTCGAAGCCAGGGTCTCCCGCTTCCTGGGCACCGAGGACACCATCCTGTTCTCCAGCTGCTTCGACGCCAACGGCGGTGTGTTCGAGTCCCTGTTCGGACCCGAGGACGCCATCATCTCCGATGCCCTCAACCACGCCTCGATCATCGACGGCATCCGGCTCTGCAAAGCCCGCCGTTACCGCTACGCCAACCAGGACATGGCCGAGCTCGAAGCCCGGCTGCAGGAGGCAGGCGACGCAAGGCGCCGGATCATCGTCACGGACGGCGTCTTCTCCATGGACGGCTACCTCGCCCCGCTGGCTGCCATCTGCGACCTGGCCGAGCGCTACGACGCCCTGGTGATGGTGGACGACTCGCACGCCGTGGGCTTTATGGGCGGCACCGGCGCGGGTACGCCCGAGCATGCCGGCGTCTCCGACCGGGTGGACATCTACACGGGCACATTCGGCAAGGCCCTGGGTGGCGCCTCCGGCGGATACGTCTCGGGCCGCGCCGAAGTGGTGGCCATGCTCCGGCAGAAGGCCCGCCCCTACCTGTTCTCCAACTCCCTGGCGCCGGCGATCGTGGCCGCCACCATCAAGGCACTTGACCTGGTGGAAACCTCCGCTGACCTGCGGACCAGATTGTTCGCCAATGCGGAGCTGTTCCGCCGCCGGATGACGGAGGAGGGCTTCGAGCTCCTCCCCGGCGAGCACGCGATTGTGCCGGTGATGTTTGGTGACGCCGTCCTCGCGGCGAAGGTGGCGGACCGGATGCTGGCCCACGGAGTTTTCGTCACGGCCTTCAGCTTCCCGGTGGTTCCACGCGGTGCCGCAAGGATCCGCGTGCAGCTCTCGGCGTCGCATTCAGCGGCCGACGTCGAAGCGTGCGTGGGTGCGTTCGTCGCCAGCCGTGCCGCAGTAGCAGGCTGAGCCCGGCGCCGCCGGCAGCCGCCAACTCTGCAAGGATGGTGCCATGGCAGCACATTACGATGTCCTGATTGTTGGCGGCGGCATCGCCGGGCTTTCCCTGGCGGCCGCGCTGGCGGATCACTGCACGGTGGCGCTGGTGGAGGCGGAGCAGGAGCTGGCGTACCACACGTCCTCCCGCTCCGCCCGGCAGCTGATCCCCAGTTACGGCCCGCCGGTGGTGCAGGAACTGACTATGCGGACCCTGGAACTCATCGCCGCCCGGGACGACGGGCAGCCCGTGCCGGTCCTGACGCCGCGCAGTTTCCTGCTGGTCGGCACCGAAGCCCTGGTTGCGGCCGGGGCAAGCGGACACATGGTGCCGGTGACACCGGACCAGGCGCTGGAGCTTTGTCCTGCCCTGGTCCCCGGCAGCTTCGAAGCCGCCGGGCTGGATACAGGCTCCTACGGCTGCGACGCGCCCCTGCTGCTGGCAGGCCACCGGCAGGCAGCCTTGGCCGCGGGGGCGGAGATCATCACCGGCGCACGCGTGCACTCAGCCCAGCGCCTGGGAACCGGCTGGCAGGTCGGCGCCGGCACGGAGGCCTTCGCAGCCACTGTGGTGGTCAACGCGGCCGGCGCCTGGGCCGATGAGCTGGCCGTCATCAGCGGCGTGGAGAAGCTGGGCCTGCAGCCCTACCGCCGCACCGCAGCGATTGCCGCCGTCGGCCGTTCCCTGCCCGCCGGCAGCCCCATGGTGGCCGCCGCGGATGACTCGTACTATTTCCGGCCCGACGGCGGCGACGTGCTGATTTCGCCGTCCGAGACAGTGCCCAGCGGCCCCGAGGACGCACAACCGCGCCCCGGCGATGTGGAAAACCTGGTGGCCCTCCTCAACCGGGTGACGTCGCTGGGCATTACCGGCGTACGCCGCGCGTGGACCGGGCTCCGGACCGAGGCTGCCGAGGGCATCCCCGTGGCCGGGTTCGACGCGGAGGCCGCCGGGTTCTACTGGCTCGCCGGGCAAGGCGGGTACGGGTTCCAAACATCTGCCGCCATGGCCGAACTTGCCGCGGGGCAGATCCTGGCGCACCTGGGCGGCCGCCCAGGTCCGGAATCCCGGACAGCACGGGCGCTTGCAGCCACCCGCTGGTCCGTGCGGCGCTGAAGAATGATTCCATGAGCACCCTGATCACCAACATCGCCGAGCTGATGACCCAGGACCTGGACCACCGCGTCCTCAAGGACGCCGCCCTGGTGCTCGAGGGGGAGCGGATCGCCTGGCTGGGCCCCGCCGCGCACGCCCCTGCAGCGGACCAGGCGGTGGACGCCGGTGGCCGGGCCGTGCTGCCCGGCTGGGTGGACTCCCACACCCATCTTCTTTTCGCCGGCGACCGGACAGCCGAGTTCGAAGCCAGGATGGCGGGGGAAGCGTATGCCGCCGGCGGCATCGCCGTGACCATGGCCGCCACCCGGGCCACCGGCGACTACGACCTGACGCGGCTGGCAATGGGCAGGGTGGCCGAGGCCGTCGCCCAGGGCACCACCTACCTGGAGACGAAGACCGGCTACGGGCTGGACATCGACCACGAAGCCCGCAGCGCTCGGATCGCCTCCACCGTGGCGGACCAGGTGACCTACCTCGGCGCGCACCTGGTGCCGGCCGGCCAGGATCCGGAGGCCTACACGGACCTGGTCTGCGGGCCGATGCTGGCCGCCGTCCTGCCCTATGTGCAATGGGCGGACGTGTTTTGTGAGGAAGGTGCCTTCACGGCGGAGCAGTCACGCCGGGTGCTGCTTGCGTGCCGCGATGCCGGGCTGGGCCTGCGGGTCCACGGAAACCAGCTGGGGGAGGGGCCCGGGGTGCGGCTCGCCGTCGAGATGGGCGCCGCCAGCGTGGACCACGTCAATTACCTGGCCTGCGCCGACATCGAGGCCCTGGCCGGAACCTGGGCCGGCTGGGATCCTGGAAGCGGCACGGGACAGCGGGGAACGGTGGCCACCTGCCTGCCCGCCTGCGACCTCTCCACCCGCCAGCCGCTGGCGCCCGCCCGCGGACTCCTGGACGCCGGCGTCCAGGTGGCGCTCGCCTCAAACGCCAACCCCGGCACGTCCTACACCAGCTCCATGGCCTTCTGCGTCACCACGGCGGTGCTGCAGATGGGCCTCAGCGTCCACGAAGCCGTCCGCGCCGCCACCTACGGCGGGGCCCTCGCACTGCACCGGGACACCGGCAGCGACGCCGACGGCCAGCGCGCCGTGGGATCCCTCGCCGTGGGGCACCGGGCGGACCTGCACGTCCTCAACGCGCCGTCCGCCACGCACCTCGCCTACCGACCGGGGATGCCGTTGACGTACGCTGTGTGGCGGGCCGGACGCCGCGAGCGCTAATACTGCCGCGAAATTGACGTTTTATGATCGTTTAGGGTCTGTTATGATCATAAAACGTCATCATGTGCGATGGCTCAAGCACTTTGGAGGCCTTCCGCATGACCCGTACCGACCGCCTGACGGCCATCCTTGACCTGTTGGCCCGGACCGGCCAGGTGGAAGTGGACGAGATCGTTACCACCCTTGCGGTTTCCCCGGCCACGGCCCGCCGCGACCTGGACAGCCTGGCGAAGCGCCGGCTGCTGACCCGGACGCGGGGCGGCGCCACCACCGGCGCCCTGGCCTACGACCTTCCCGGCCGGTACAACCGTGACGACCACGGCCAGGCCAAGGAACAGATCGCCCAGGCCGCATCTGCGCTGGTCCGCCCCGGTGCGGTGATCGGCCTGTGCGGCGGGACCACCAGCACTGCCCTGGCGCAGATCCTGGCCACGCGGGAAGACCTCAATGCTCCCGCGAACCAGCACACACTGACGGTGGTCACGAACGCCATCAACATCGCCGGCCAGCTCGCCGTGCGGCCCAACATCAAGGTCATGGTGACCGGGGGCATCCTCAACCCGCGCTCCTATGAGCTGGTGGGCCCGTATACGGACATCATCATGCAGAAGGTGGTGCTGGACATCGCCTTCATCGGCGTCAACGGCATCGACCCGGAGGTGGGTCCCACCAACACGGGCGAAGGGGAGGCCTCCGTCAACGCGCTGCTTGCCAGCCGGGCCCGGATTTCGTATGTCCTGGCCGACTCGTCGAAGGTGGGCGTGCGGGCCTTTGCCACGATGGACGGCTACAACTTCACCCGCCTGATCACGGACGCCGGGATCTCGCCGCGGGACAAGGCCGCGTTTGAAGCCAACGGCACCGAAGTGATCGTCGCTCCCGGATAAAGGGCCGCCGGCCCACGGGGACCACCGGGATCCAGTGCCGGCCGGGGCGGTCAGCCCGGATCCAGCAACAGCAGGCAAAATGGGTACATGCTGGTTCCCTCCCGCCGCAGGCTGCGGCTCGAAGTCTGGATTGTCCTGGGGTTGTCCCTGGGACAATCCGCCGTCTATTCCGTGGTGCAGCTGCTGGACAAGCTGTCCCGCGCGCCGCTGGTGGAGGGCACCTCAACCCTGAACCGCTCGCAAAGTACCCGGGAATACTTCGACCTGACCTACCAGCTGCTGGACATCGCCTTTGCCCTGGTGCCGGTCCTCCTGGTGATCTACTTCCTGACCGACCAGCGCCAGGCGGCACCTGCCGGACCCGGCAACCCGCCGGTCATCGGCGGCGCCAACGCCTCCCGCCACACGGGCTCCGCTTTCCGGCAGCTTGGCTTCACCTTCGACAGGCCCGGCCGCGACCTGCTCCAGGGCCTCGGCCTGGCCGCCCTGATCGGCATCCCATCACTGGGCCTCTACGCCGCCGGGCGGGCGCTGGGCATCACCACCGCCATCATCCCCAGCGCCCTGGATGCCTACTGGTGGACCGTTCCGGTGCTGATCCTCTCCGCCGTCCGGCACGGCATTGTGGAAGAGGTCATTGTGGTGGGGTACCTGATGAACCGCTTCGGCAAGTTCGGCTGGAGCCTGCCGGTGTCCATCGCGGCCAGTGCGCTGCTGCGTGGCAGCTACCACCTTTACCAGGGCTTCGGGCCCTTCATCGGGAACGTGGTGATGGGCGTTGTCTTCGCGTGGCTCTACACCCGGACCAAACGCGTGATGCCGTTGGTCATCGCGCACGCGCTGCTCGACATCGTGGCGTTTGTCGGCTTCAGCCTGTTTGGCAAGGCGGTGGGGCTGGGCTGACCGTCCCGGGCCTCATGCCTGCCCGCGGTGGCGGGCGGCCGCCGTCGTCCGGTTGATGCTTTTGCCGCTCAATGATTCGGCCGCCATCAGCAGGTGACGCCGTTGTCAGCTGCTGATGGCGGTCGAAGGGTGGGTGGGCGCGGACGCCCGGAAGCACCGGACCCGGCGCAGGCCGGATCCGGTGCGGCGGAGGATCAGATGGTGACTGCGCCGTTGGCGGTTTCGAAGGTGACCGAGAGGATTCCGGGTGTGCCGTGCGGGGCAACCCAATCCACTGCAACATCCTCGAGCGGCTTCTCCACCGGTTCACCCAGCCATTCGGTGACCCGCTCGGCGGAACCGGCGATGGTCAGGCAGCTCATCTTGACGTTGCCTTCGTAGGCGTTGGACGGGTGCAGGGAGGGGTCGCCCTCCCACTTCAGCATGTAGGGCACCTGGGGATCCGCGATGAGGCCCAGGATGCCGATCTGCTTCCAGACCAGTTCGCGGCCGTCAGGGAACTTGCGGTTGCCGTTGACGGAAGACCGGCCCAGCCGCTCCTCGAAAGGCGCAAGGTCGTCCACTTCGACGCACCAGCCCATCCAGCCGCCACCGGCTTCGGAGCGGGCGCGGACAGCCTGCCCGAAAGGCGCCTTGTCCGAGGCGGGGTGCGCCAGCACCTCCACCACCTCAAGGTACTTGTGGCCCGCGAGGGGAATGATCATGTTCCGGGTTCCGAAACGGGGATGCACCCCGCCCTTGACGGCTTCCACACCCAGGGCGGAAGCGATTCGTTCGGTGGTGGCCGCCAGGCCATCCTGTTCACAGGCGTAAGAGACGTGATCCATGCGCATGCCAACATCTTGGCACTTTGTGATCCGCCTCTCAGCTAAGGCTTGCCTTACATGATTTTTCCACTGGGCGGAGTTCCTGTTGTGGCCCGGCAACGGGGCCGTGGGACCATGTTCGTCACAATCCTGTACCGCGCTCCCGGACAGTTCCTACACTGGGCACAGGTCATGAGTGCCAGCATCAAGCCCCGGCTCGCTGGCCGGCAACCCTCCACCCGCGGTGGGGTGCCCCGGGTGAGGACCTGGCTGTCCGGCACCGGCCGGATGGCAAGCGCGGCCCGTGCTGCTTCCTGCATGCCGGGCCCCTGTGAAGTGGAGCCAAAGATGTCCAACGGATGGTCGTTTGAAACCCGCCAGATCCATGCAGGCCAGGAACCGGACAGCGCCACCGGCGCCCGGGCCCTGCCCATCTACCAGACCACCTCGTTTGTGTTCCCCAGCGCCGAAAGCGCGGCCAACAGGTTCGCCCTGGCCGAACTCTCGCCCATCTACACCCGCATCGGCAACCCCACCCAGGACGCCGTGGAGCAGCGGATCGCCAGCCTGGAAGGCGGCCTCGCGGCCCTCCTGCTCAGCTCCGGGCAGGCCGCCGAGACGTTCGCGGTCCTGAACATCGCCGAGGCCGGCGACCACATCGTGGCCAGCCCCAGCCTTTACGGCGGGACCTACAACCTCTTCGCCCACACCCTGAAGAAGTTCGGCATCACCGTGACGTTTGTGGCGGACCCGGACAACCTGGACCAGTGGCGCGACGCCGTGCAGCCCAACACCAAGCTGTTCTTCGGCGAGGTGGTATCCAACCCGCGCCAGGACGTTTTGGACATCGAGGGCATTTCCGGGGTGGCGCACCAGGCGGGAGTGCCGCTGATCGTGGACAACACCCTGTCCACTCCGTACCTGATCCGGCCGCTGGAGTGGGGCGCGGACATCGTCCTGCACTCGGCCACGAAGTACCTGGGCGGACACGGCGCCGCCATCGCCGGCGTGATCGTGGACTCGGGCAAGTTCGACTTCACCAGGGAACCGGAGAAGTTCCCCGGCTTCAACACCCCGGACCCCACCTACAACGGCCTGGTCTACGGCCGCGACCTGGGTGCCGACGGCGCCCTGGGTGCCAACCTGTCCTACATCCTGAAGGCCCGCGTGCAGCTGCTGCGTGACCTGGGCTCCGCCGTGTCACCGTTCAACGCGTTCCTGATCGCCCAGGGCCTGGAAACCCTGAGCCTGCGGGTGGAGCGGCATGTCTCCAACGCCATTGAGGTGGCCCGTTGGCTCGAGGCGCGGGACGACGTCGAATCCGTTGCCTACGCCGGCCTGCCCTCCAGCCCCTGGTTTGAGCGCGGCCAAAAGTACGGGCCGCGGGGCACCGGGGCGATCGTGGCCTTCAACCTCGCCGGCGGGGCCGCGGCCGGCCAGCGTTTTGTCGATGCGCTGGAACTGCACTCCCATGTGGCCAACATCGGCGATGTCCGGTCGCTGGTGATCCACCCCGCGTCCACCACCCACAGCCAGCTGTCCCCTGAGCAGCAGGCCGTTGCCGGGGTCACGCCGGGCCTGGTCCGGTTGTCCGTGGGACTGGAACACATCGATGACATCCTGGCCGACCTGGAAGCAGGTTTCCGCGCGGCCAAGGCGGCAGCAGGTTCCTGACCGGACCCTAACGGACCGGCTGCCTTTGGGCCGGGGCAAGTCACAACCAGTCACACTCTTGGCCCGGGGTGGGGTGTTCTTCGTACACTCGAACAAGGTCATGAGTGCCAGTGACAGCCCCGGCTTGCTGGCCGGCAACCCTCCTTCCGCGGTGGGGTGCCCCGGGTGAAGACCTGGCCTGCCGGTCATTCGACGGCAGGCAAGCGCGTAGAAGAGGTCTTGCCATGACGGTTACCGTCGCCCGTACCACCGTTCCCGAACACGGGATTGTCCGCTTCGCCTCCGTAGGGGCCCTGGAACTTGAAGCCGGCGGATACCTGCCGGACGTCACCCTGGCCTACGAAACGTGGGGCACCCTGAATGCCGACGGCAGCAACGCCATCCTGATCGAGCATGCCCTGACCGGCAGCACCCACGTTGCCCGCGGCGACAGCGACGAGCCCGGCTGGTGGGAACAGCTGGCCGGCCCGGGCGCACCCGTGGACACGGACCGCTTTTTTGTGGTGTCCATCAACATTGTGGGCGGCTGTTACGGGTCCACGGGACCGTCCTCAGCCGCACCGGACGGCAGCCCGTGGGGTTCCCGGTTTCCGCTGGTGACCCTGCGGGACAGCACCGTGGCCGAAGCCAGGCTCGCAGACCAGCTGGGCATCCGCAGCTGGTTCGCCGTCCTGGGCGGCTCCATGGGCGGTGCGCGTGCCTTGGAATGGGCGGTGACCTACCCGGAGCGGGTGCAGCGGTGCGCCGTCATCGCCGTCGGTGCGGCGAGCACCGCAGAGCAGATCGCGTTTGCGCAGGCGCAGACGCTGGCCATCCGCCAGGATGCCAACTTCCAGGGCGGCGACTACTACGGCGGCCCGTTCCCCGGGGACGGTCTGGCCCTGGCCCGGCGCATCGCCCACATCACCTACCGGTCCGCCGCGGAACTCGAAGGCCGGTTCGGCCGGCAGGCGCAGGCCGCCGAAACACCGGTCCGCGCGGATTCGCTGGCCGCCCGGGGCCGCTACCAGGTGGAAAGCTACCTGGACCACCAAGGCAACAAACTGGTCCAGCGGTTCGACGCCAACAGCTACATCGCGCTCACCGAGGCACTCATGAGCCATGACGTCACCCGCAACCGGGGCACGCTGGCGCAGGCGCTGGACGTGCCGGGAGTCCGGTTTTTTGTCGCAGCGGTCGACTCGGACCGGCTGTACTTCCCGGCGCAGTCCTACGAGCTGGCGGCGGCGCTGCCGGGCGAGGTGGACGTCCACCTGATCCAGGCGCCGATCGGGCACGACGGCTTCCTGACCGAGATCGGCCAGCTGGGGGCGCAGCTGCGGGCATCGTTCCTCGTCTAGCCGGCTACCCCTCCCGGTTGGTCAGCCCTTCATGATCTCGCCGCGGCGGGTCATGTACTCCTCCATGGAGAGCTCACCGTTGCTGTACTGCTGGTCCAGTTCGGTGAGTTTGCGGGCCCGGAAGCCCTGCGGGGCCGACGGCGGCGGGGGAGTGGCGGGCGCCTGCGGCTGTTCCGGAGCGGGCTGGCCGGGCTGACCCGGGTACCCGCCTTGGCCGGGTTGTGCGGGGTAACCGGGCTGGCCCGGGTACCCGCCCTGGTGCGGGGCCTGCGGCCGGCCGAACGGGTCAGGCAGCGGCTGCGGCCGGTCGATGGGCTGCGGCGCGTCGATCTGGCGGAAACCGCCGCCGTAGTAGTCCTGCTGGGTGTAGCCGTCGCGGGGCTGGTTGTTCTGCGGTCCGGGGCCGCCGGGGAACTGGTTGGGATAGCGGCCGGAGAAGCTCTGGTCCTGGTTCCGGCGGGCCACTGACTTCCGGTACATCCGCATGCCCATGGGGATGACAAAGGACAGGATGATGATCCAGAAAAACAGGTTGCTCACGGTGCCGCGCCTCTCGTGTGTGTCCTCCCAGCTTAGCCGGGGCGCACCGGATGAGGGTGCGCCGGAAGGAATCCGCGCACCTCAACCAGAACCGACGGGAAGGGCAGGCTACTCCGCTGTGGCTGCCGTGGTCCCCAGCGGACCTTCGCCGGACCCCAACGGGACGCCCGGGCCAAAGGCGGGACCCGGCGTCGGGCGTTTTGCGGTGATGCCATCGCCGGAGGACTGGTGGCGCAGCCGGCGCAGGACCCACGGGACGAAATATTCGCGGGCCCACACCAGGTCCCCGCTCCGGGCTTCCCGCCATGTGCTGGGCGGCAGCGGTTTCGGGTGCAGGGGTTCGAGGGTGTGCTCGACGTTGAGTGAGTCCAGCACCATCGCGGCGATGGTGTGGTGGCCCACCGGCGAGAAGTGCAGCCGGTCCTGGTCCCACATCTGCGGATCGCGGAGCTGCCGCAGGGACCACATATCCGCAATAACGGCGTCATGCCGGGCGGCTATGGTGCGGAGGTTCTCGTTGTAGATGGCCACCTTGGACCGGATCCGGCCCAGCACCGACGAACCCGTATCCGGGCCGTTGAACAACACCACCGTGGCACCGTTCATGGCCAGGATCTGCACCACGGAATCAAGTTTCCCGGCCAGCGCATCCGGATCGCCGCCGCGCCGCAGGAGGTCGTTGCCGCCCGCGGACAGGGTCACCAGGTCCGGGCGGAGGGCCAGGGCCGGTGCCAGCTGCTGGTCCACGATCTGCTGCAGGAGCCGGCCGCGGACGGCGAGGTTTGCGTAGGCGAAGTCCTTCTGCGTGCGGCCAAGTTCCTCCGCCACCCGGTCCGCCCAGCCGCGGAACCCGCCGGGGGACGAGGGCTCGGGATCGCCGATGCCCTCCGTAAAGGAATCGCCCAGGGCTACATACCGGGTCCAGGGGTGCGATTCGGTCCGGGGGTGCGGGGTCTGGCTGGCGTTTGTGTCACTCACGTTCCTATCCTGCCTTCTGCTGCGCTGGCTACGCCAACGTAGGTTGTTACTTTCGGGTAACTGTAAGAATGGAAACCATGACTGATGCTTCTGTATTTCCTGCCCCCGTTGTCCAGTGGTCCCACCCCGAGGACCAGCGTGCGGGCAAGCCGTTGCTGGTGCTGCTCCACGGCTACGGCGCCAACGAACAGGACCTGATGGGCCTGGCCGACATGCTGCCGGCAGGATTCGCCATCGCCTCGGTCCGTGCACCCCTCGCCATGGGCCAGGGCTACACCTGGTTCCCGCTGACGGCGTCCATCGAGTACACGCTGGAGCGCGTCACCGAGGCGTCCGCCTATGTGCAGGAGTGGATCGACGGGATCCGGCCACACCACCCGTCAGTGACACTGCTGGGCTTTTCCATGGGCATGGCCATGGCAACCACGCTCCTGCGGCAGCGGCCGGAGGACTACGCGGCCGTCGTCGGGCTGTCCGGTTTTGCCGTCGACGCCGGTGCAGACCCCTCATTCCACGACGCCGACCTGCAGGGCACCGTGCCGTTCTTCTGGGGCCGGGACCAGCAGGACCCGGTGATCACCGCGGACAAGATCGACTTCACCATGGGCTGGGTCCGCAAACACGTCAAGCTCACCAAGGTGCTGTACACGGGCATGTGGCACGGCATCAATCAGCAGGAAATCGGGCACGTGGGCGAGTTCCTCACGCATGAGGTGCTCAACAAGCAGGAGTGACGACGGCGGCCGGATACGTCACGGAGCACCTCAACGGGGCGTGTCGCCCTCGGTCAGCCCGCCGCTTCCCGCCGTCAGCCGGCCGCTTCCGGTCAGTCCGCTGCGGGGGCGCTGACCCGGACGGTCTGCCCGTTCACGGTGACCGTGTCGCCGTTGTGGAGCTGGCGGCCGCGGCGGTCATCGATCTCGCCGTTCACCTTGACCAGCCCGTTCTTCACCACTTCGGCGGCCTCAACACCGTCTTCCACCAGGTTGGCAAGCTTCAGCAGCTGGCCCAGGCGGATCATGCTGTCGCGGATGGGGATGTCCTCTACGGGGTTGCTCATACAGCAATAATGCCTGACGTAAGGTGGATCCAATGACCTCACCCTCCCGCCTGCCGCTCCTGGCGGGCCTCCCGCTTGCGGTGCTGGCCGGCCTCGCCATCCCCGCCCAGGGCCGCATCAACGGGGCGCTGGCCACCCGCCTGGATGACGGCGTCGCCGCGTCCGTGGTGAGCTTCAGCACAGGCCTGCTGGTGATGCTCCTCATCTCGGTGCTGCTGCCCCGGGGCCGGGCCGGGCTGGCCCGGATCCTGCCGGCCGTCCGCACCCGCGCCTTCCCGCGCGTCTACGTTATGGCCGGCGGGATCGGGGCCATCTTTGTCTTCGCCCAGTCCTTCACGGTGGGCATCCTGGGCGTGGCGCTGTTCACGGTGGCCACGGTGACAGGCCAGACCCTCAGCGGGCTGCTGGTGGACCGGCTGGGCATCGGCCCCGCAGGCCGCAAATCCATCACCGGCATCCGCGTGGTGGGCTGCGTGCTGACCATCGCCGCCGTGGCCTGGGCGGTTTCGCCGAGGTTCGCCGGCGGCCCGGGAGCGGCCGACGCCGGCGGGCTGGTCCTGCCGCTGCTGCTGCCGCTGCTTGCCGGGTTCCTGATGAGCTTCCAGCAGGCCATGAACGGCACCGCCACCGTCCACTACGGAACACCCATCGCCGCCACCCTGGTGAACTTCGTGGCCGGCTGCGCCGTGCTGTGGACCGTGTACGGCATCAAGGTGGCAGTGGCCGGGGCCGGGAACCCGCTGCCGGCCGAGTGGTGGTACTACGTGGGCGGACCCATGGGCTGCGTTTTCATCGGTGTGGGCGCGCTCCTGGTGCGCAGCCTGGGTGTGCTGGTCACCGGCCTGGGCATGATCGCCGGCCAGCTGCTGGGGTCCCTGGCCCTGGACGTGGCGCTGCCCGCACCGGGCTCCGTTGTGGCTCCGGCCACCGTCCTGGGAACTGTCCTCACCCTGGGGGCCATCATCCTGGCCACCCTGCCCTGGCCGCGGGGCGCGCTCCGCAGGCAGGGCCGGTAGGCTGGGACACGCAGCTTTCTGCAACATTTTCCTTCATCCAATCCGCCGGAAACCCGTGGTGCCCCACCACCGGAGTGCCGGCACCGAAAAAACCGCGGACCGCACCCAGCGGCCCTGTAGAAACTGGAGTTCCCCATGGCAGCAAAGTCCGTTCTTGACCAGGTCATTTCCCTCTCCAAACGGAGGGGCTTCGTGTTCCAGGCCGGTGAGATCTACGGAGGTTCGCGTTCTGCCTGGGACTACGGGCCCCTCGGCGCCGAACTGAAGGAAAACATCAAGCGCCAGTGGTGGCAGTCGATGGTCCGCGGCCGCGAGGATGTGGTGGGACTCGATTCCTCCGTCATCCTGCCCCGCCAGGTCTGGGAAGCCTCAGGCCACGTGGACGTCTTCTCCGATCCGCTGGTGGAGTGCCTTTCCTGCCACAAGCGCTACCGCGCAGACCACCTCGAGGAAGAGTACGAGGAGAAGAAGGGCCGGCCGGCGGAAAACGGCCTCAAGGACATTGCGTGCGCAAACTGCGGCACCCGCGGGGAATGGACCGCCCCGCAGGAATTCTCCGGCCTGCTCAAAACCTTCCTGGGGCCCGTCGCCAGCGAAGAGGGCATGCACTACCTGCGCCCCGAAACCGCGCAGGGCATCTTTGTGAACTTCAACAACGTGCTCACCACCGCCCGGAAGAAGCCGCCGTTCGGCATCGGCCAGATCGGCAAGTCCTTCCGCAACGAGATCACGCCCGGCAACTTCATCTTCCGCACCCGCGAGTTCGAGCAGATGGAAATGGAGTTCTTTGTTGAGCCCGGCACTGACGAGGAATGGCACCGCTACTGGATGACGGAGCGGATGTCCTGGTACACCGGCCTGGGCATCAAGGAAGAGAACCTGCGCTTCTTCGAGCACCCGCTGGAAAAGCTCAGCCACTACTCCAAGGGCACCACCGACATTGAATACCGGTTCGGGTTCCAGGGCTCGGAGTGGGGCGAGCTTGAAGGCATCGCCAACCGCACCGACTTCGACCTGTCCACCCATGCCAAGGCCTCCGGCACGGACCTGAGCTACTTCAACCAGGCCACCAATGAGCGTTACACGCCGTTTGTGATCGAGCCGGCCGCCGGCCTGACCCGGTCCTTCATGGCGTTCCTGGTGGATGCCTACACGGAGGACGAGGCCCCCAACGCCAAGGGCGGCGTGGACGTGCGCACCGTGCTGAAGCTCGACCCGCGCCTGGCGCCGGTCAAGGCCGCCGTGCTGCCGCTGAGCCGCAACGAGGATCTGTCCCCGAAGGCCAAGGCCCTGGGTGCGCAGCTGCGGAAGAACTGGAACATCGATTTCGACGACGCCGGCGCAATCGGCCGCCGCTACCGCCGCCAGGACGAGATCGGCACCCCGTTCTGCATCACCGTGGACTTCGACACCCTCGAGGACCAGGCCGTGACCATCCGCGAGCGGGACACCATGAGCCAGGAACGTGTGTCCCTGGACAAGGTGGAAGGCTACCTGGCCGCCCGCCTGATCGGCGCCTGAGCATGGCCATCGAATACCGCAGCTGGCGCGAAGGCGACGACCTGGCGCTCCTGGAACTCTGGGGCGGGCCCGAGACCCACCAGGCCCGGCAGTTCCGTGGCGCCCTGGCCGAGTCCTCGGCCGGGACCAACGGCACCCCGTGGCGGCGCTGCATCGTCGCCGAGGACGTGCTGGACGGCGTCGGGATCCCCGTGGCCGCCGGCGTGGTCTATGAAGCGTCCCTGCACCCGGAACGGCTGTGGACGTACGTCGAGGTGGCGCGCGACCATCGCCGCTCCGGCATCGGCGCCACGCTCCTGACCATGCTCCGCCGCGAAGCGGAGCAGTCGCCGTCGGGCGTTTCAAAGCTGCGCGCCAAAGTGGAGCCCGGCACCCCCGGTGCCGAATTCGCGGCAGCCTTCGGGCTGGCCTCCATCCAGCGGTCCCGCCTGGTGGTGGTGGAACCCGGCGCGCTGCGGCTTCCGGTGTTCCCTGAATCCGACAACGGCGCGGCCGGCGAAAACGCGGGTTCGGACGTGGTGATGGACCTGGCCACGGGCTCGGTGGAGCTCACCGACGTGGTGGGACGCTACTACACGGCCATCCACAGCTGGGACTCCCCGGGCGAGTTGTCAGTGGGCCAGGTGCAGAAGCTGTTCCTGGACGACCTCACCGGTGCGCACGGCGCCATTGTGCTGCGCGCTGAGCCGGGCTCGGCCTTCGGGCCGGGCGTGGCACCCACCCGGAAGGGCAAAATCCGGGCCTTCGCCGTCAGTTACGCGGCACCCACCCAGGACCCGGACGGCCGGCCGCTCGGCGACACCGGCGCGGCAACCGACGTTTTTGTTGGCCACGACCCGGCGCTGGAGGCCGCGGATGCTGCCGAAGCGGTCCGGGACATGCTGTCGCTGATCGCCTACCAGCACCCCGTGATGCTGGAACTGGACGATTCGATGACCGCCCTGCGGGCCGCCGTCGAGCCGCTCCTGGCGGGCGGAAAAGCCCGGCTGGCCGGACCGGAAACCCTGGTGGTCTCGGACTGATCTGCCCTGCTGCCCCGGCCAACCGGTCGAAGCCAAGGGGCCGCGGAAAGAAATTTCCGCGGCCCCTTGCGTATCAGCAGGGCACGTCAGCAGGGCACCTCAGCGTGGACCGTCAGCGGGGACCACGACGGCGGCCCCTGGCTGCGTCCTCGGCGTCCAGCAGGGCCCGCTCGGCGTCGGACGGTGCTCCGCCGCCAAGATGGGCGGGCTGCCACCACGCACCAGGGCGGGCCGGCAACGGAAAGTCGTCAGTGCAGCGGTCGATGCCGGCCTGCAGCTCCTCCCGGAGCGCAGCAGTCGCCGCCTCGGCGTCCACCCCCGGCGCATACCGTACGGGTTCGCCCACCTGGACCCGGACCGGAGCCCGCCAGGTACGCCGGGCCGAAAAACCGTGCCCGCGGGTGAGTAGCCGGTGCGCACCCCACACGGACACCGGGATCACGGGAACCCCGGCCTCCGCCGCCATCCGGACCACACCCGTCCTGCACTCCCGGACGGTGAAACTGCGGCTCACGCCGGCCTCCGGGAAAACCGCCAGGTATTCGCCGGCGCGGAGTTTGGCCACGGCGGCGTCGTAGGCGTCCTTACGCTCCGTGTATCCCACCACCACGTGCCCGGACGCGCTGATGGCCGGTCCGGCGAACCAGTGGTCGGCGGCGCCCTGGTGGATGAGGAACCGGAGCTGCGCCCGGGCGTGCTTCCACAGCAGCAGCTCAGCCACCGCGAAGTCCAGGTAGCCGAAATGCGTCACGGCAAACACCGCGCCGGTCCCGGGCCGGACCGGCCGGGACGCACCCAGCCGCGGGGCAGGTGCCGGCAGGTTCTCCTGGCCCGTGGTGATGATGCGGACCCTGAACGCGGCCCGCAGCGCCAGCCCGGTCCGCACCACCAGGCGGTAGAAGCGGTCACTCGGCGCCGGGCGCCACGGCATCCTCACAAGGTGACCTGGACTGCTGATTCCGGCAGCAGTTGGGCATACGAGCGGGGGACCGGGGCGCCAGCACGCGTGGACTCGTTGAAGGCGCTCAGGACAAAGCCGGTGGCCAGTCCCTGCCAGAGCCGGAGCTTGCGGAGCATAAAGTGCCCGGCCCCGTTCAGGGTCACGTACTGCATGCTGGCTGCGGATCTGGAGGCCCGGCGGGCGAAAGCCAGCGACTGGGCGGCGCTGGTCCAGTGGTCCACGGTGCCGTGCACAATCAGCACTTTCCGGCCAGCCACCCCTGTGGCAGGCGTTTCCGGGCTTAGCCACGGCGCAAGGGCCACCACTGCCTCGACCTGGGGGTGGTCGGCGGCGCAGACGGCGGTCAGGCCGCCCATCGAGTGGCCCAGCAGGTAGATGGGCACGCCGGGATGTCTTTCGGTGATCTGCGCCAGCGCCCAGCGGGCATCACGCAGGGGTGACATGTCGGGTCCGTTCCAGCCCCGGACGCTGTTCCGCAGGGACCAGACGGCCAGGCCGCTGCGCCCGCCCGCACGGTGCAGCTGGCGGGCAAAGGGAATCATCCGGGCCGGGCTCAGATGGCGTGCCTCCACGGGCTCGCGGCTGCGGGACTTGCCGCCGTGCAGCACCAGCACCACGCCCTTGGTGGCACCGGATGCCGGCAGGACGGTGAGGACCGCCTGGTGGCTGTGGCCCGGTGTTCCCTGGGCGGCCTGCTGCCCACTGCTGTCAGTACTTCGGTTGGCCACGCTTGGTACCTCCCAGTCCCGGTCATCCATTTATCAACCCTAAGGTGCCGGAAGTAGAGTTCAACGCATGAGGTTTTTCTGCTGATGGGAGCCGGCCACTCCCACGCTTCACAAGGTCATTCGGAGCCAACCCCGGAAGCGATGGCCGCACGGCGCAAAGCCAACCGCATCCTCGCGGCCATCCTGATTCCCCTCACCCTGCTGACGCTCGCGGGGATGGCGATGCTCTGGCCCTCCGGCAGCAAGGAGGGCATCTCGCTGGCCAATCCGTACGCTGCGGCACCCGGTGTGACGTTTGATACCGGCACCATCCAGAGTGTGAGCGTCGAAAGCTGTATGCAGGGTTCTACGGCGGCGCCCGGGGCGGCCGGGCAGCAGGCGGGCCCGGACGCAGCCCAGGGGGCCAATCAAGGCTCCGACTGCACCTTCGCCTCGACCGAGCCGGACAAGGGCGGCAACCCGGTCAAGGTGGTCATCAACCCGGACGTTGCAGCCTCGCACGGCGTGAAACCCGGCGACCAGATCAGGTACCTGAACCTGTCCAACGCCCAGGGCGCCTCCGCCACGCAGACATCACCCGCCTACATCTTTGTGGACTTCGTCAGGACCCTTCCCATTGTGCTGCTGGCCCTGCTGTACGCGGCAGTGGTGATCGCCGTGGCCCGCTGGCGTGGCCTGCGTGCTCTGGTGGGGCTGGTGGGCGCCTACTTTGTGCTGGCCGGCTTTATGCTGCCCGGCCTGGTGGAGGGCAAACCGCCGCTGCTCCTGGCGCTGGTGGGATCCACGGTGATCATGATCGGGGTCCTGTACTTTGCCCATGGTTTCTCGGCCCGGACGTCCACGGCGCTGTTGGGCACCATGTTCGGGCTGGGCATTACGGCACTGCTGGCTGCCTGGGCCACCGACGCCGCCAACCTTGCCGGTGTTGGTAATCACGACGCCAGTACCCTTATCAACACCTCGGCCAACATCTCCATCTCCGGGGTGATCCTGTGCGGCCTCATCATCTCCGGGCTCGGCGTCCTCAACGACGTGACCATCACGCAGTCCTCGGCCGTGTGGGAGCTCTACGAGCTGGCCCCGGAGAGCAGCGCCCGGAAGCTCTTCACCTCCGCGATGCGGATTGGCCGGGACCACATCGCCTCCACGGTCTACACCATCGCCTTCGCCTATGCCGGCGCCGCCCTGCCCATCCTCATCATCGTGATGCTGTACGACCGGCCCCTGGGCGAGACCCTCACCAGCGCCGAACTGTCCGAGGAAGTTATCAGGACCCTCGTCGGATCCATCGGCCTGGTCCTGGCCATCCCCGTGACCACCCTGATCGCCGTCCTGGTGGTCAAGGCCACCAGCATCCGCCACGCCGGCGGTTCCGGCGCAAAAGCCGGCGTTTCGGCAGGCGCAACAGCGGCCAATGGAACGGCCGACGGCGGCGGAACGGACGGCGGAACTGCCGACGGCGGCGCAGCCAGGGACAGCCGGCGGCTGGATACCGGGAGCCTCGCCGCAGCCGCAACGGCAGCGGGGGACGAAGCGGCGGCCACCCGGCGGGGCCGGCGGGCAGACCGGGGCTGAGGCAGGCCCCGGGGCCGCTGGCCGCCCTGACCCTTCCGGCACGATTTGCCCGGCTTTGCAACAATGGACAGGTGACTGTTGTAGCAACCCCGCCCGCTCCCAAGCTGGAACTCCCGCCCCTGAAGCTGGGACCCCTCACCGTGGACACGCCGGTGATCCTGGCGCCCATGGCCGGCATTACCAATTCCGCGTTCCGCCGCCTCTGCCGCGAGTACGGCGGCGGCATGTACGTGGCCGAAATGGTGACCTCCCGCGCCCTGGTGGAGCGGACCCCCGAATCGCTGCGCATCATCTCCCACGACGACGATGAAAAGGTCCGCTCGGTCCAGCTGTACGGCGTGGACCCCGTCACCGTGGGCGCAGCCGTCAGGATGCTGGTGGAAGAGGACCGCGCAGACCACATCGACCTGAACTTCGGCTGCCCGGTGCCCAAGGTCACCCGCCGCGGCGGCGGCTCGGCCCTGCCCTGGAAAACGGACCTGTTCACCTCGATCGTGCAGACCGCCGTCCGGGAAGCGGGCAAAGGCAACGTCCCGCTGACCATCAAGATGCGCAAAGGCATCGACGATGACCACCTGACGTACCTCGAGGCCGGCCGGATCGCCCGTGATTCCGGGGTGGCCGCCGTCGCCCTCCACGGCCGCACTGCCGCCCAGTTCTACTCCGGCCAGGCTGACTGGTCCGCCATCGCCCGCCTCCGTGAGGCCCTGCCGGACATTCCCGTGCTGGGCAACGGCGACATCTGGTCCGCTGAGGATGCCGTCCGGATGGTCCGCGAGACCGGCGTCGACGGCGTGGTCATTGGCCGCGGCTGCCAGGGCCGGCCGTGGCTCTTCGGCGACCTGCAGGCCGCCTTCGAAGGCAAGGACATCCGGCACACGCCCAACCTGGGCCAGGTGGCGCAGGGCGTGTACCGGCATGCCGAACTGATGGTGGAGACCTTCGGCGACGAGGGCAAGGCCCTCCGCGAGATCCGCAAGCACATCGCCTGGTACTTCAAGGGGTACGTGGTGGGCGGCGAGCTCCGCACCCGGATGGCGCTGGTGAACAGCCTCGAGGAACTGCGCGCGGCCCTGGCCGAGCTCGACGCGGCGTCCCCGTACCCGGGCGGCGACGCCGAAGGCCCCCGCGGCCGGGCCGGCTCACCCAAAAAACCTGCCCTGCCTAAAGACTGGCTGGAATCCCGGGCCCTGAACGCCGACCAGTCCCGCGACATCTCCGCCGCAGAACTGGACGTTTCCGGTGGCTGAAACCCGCACTGCTGCGCCGGTCCTTCCCGGCTACAACGCGGACGACTCCGCGCGCTGGGTGGAGGAACCCCCCAAAACCACCTACCGGTCCGACTTTGAACGCGACCGGGCCCGGGTGCTGCACTCCTCCGCCCTGCGGCGGCTGGGCGCCAAAACCCAGGTGGTGGCACCGGACACGGACGACTTCGTCCGGACCCGGCTGACGCACAGCCTCGAAGTGGCGCAGGTGGGCCGGGAACTGGGCCGCACCCTGGGCTGCGACCCGGACGTGGTGGACACCGCCTGCCTCAGCCACGACCTGGGCCATCCGCCCTTCGGCCATAACGGCGAATCGGCGCTCAACGAGGTTGCGCATGCGATCGGCGGGTTTGAAGGCAACGCCCAGACCCTCCGGCTGCTGACCCGCCTTGAACCGAAAGTGCTGACGGTGGACGGCCAGCCTGCCGGGCTGAACCTCACCCGGGCCAGCCTTGACGCCGCCTCAAAGTACCCCTGGTCGGCCCTGGAAGCCCCGGTGATCCACGGCCAGCGGACCAGCAAGTTCGGCGCCTACGAGGACGACCTGCCCATCTTCACCTGGCTGCGGCAAGGCGCCCCGGAACGCCGGTCCTGCCTCGAAGCCCAGGTCATGGACCTGGCCGACGACATCTCCTACTCCGTCCACGACGTGGAGGACGCGATTGTGGCCGGGCACTTCCAGCTGGGCTGGATGAAAAACCCGGACCACCGGGCCCGGGTGGTGGGCTATGCCAAGCAGTGGTACCTGCCGCACAACGATCCGGCCGCCATCGACGCGGCCCTGGCCCGGCTCGAAGCCACCGACGTGTGGGTCCGGGAGGCCGACGGCAGCCGGAAAGCCATGGCGGCCCTGAAAAACATGACCAGCCAGCTGATCGGCCGGTTCTGCCAGAGCGCTTTGGAAGCCACCCGTGCGGTTTACGGCCCCGAAAATCTCACCCGGTACAACGCCGAGTTGATGGTCCCGGACGAAACAGTGATGGAAATCGCCGTGATGAAGGGCCTGGCCACCACCTTCGTGATGACCACCGACCACCGGCAGCCCATCTACGAACGCCAGCGCGAGGTGCTGCACGCCCTGGTCACCGCCCTCAGCGCCACCGGCGACAGGCACCTGGAGCCCATGTTCGCCGCGGACTGGCGCGACGCGGCCGACGACGGCGCCCGGCTCCGCGTGGTCATCGACCAGGTGGCGTCCCTGACGGACGGCTCGGCCCTGGCCATGTACGAGCGCCTGGTGGGGAGCCTGCCGTCGCTGTGGTGAGCCCGGTTACCCCCGGCCCGGCACTGTCAGTGGCCCGGACTAGGATGGCATTGTGGCCGGCCTGATCAAACGCGAAGACATTGACGAAGTACGCGAACGCACGGACATCAAGGAAGTGGTGGACGGCTACGTCACCCTCAAGGGCGCCGGGCTGGGAACGTTCAAGGGACTGTGTCCCTTCCACGACGAAAGGTCCCCGTCGTTTACGGTCCGTCCGCAGGTGGGCCGCTACCACTGCTTCGGCTGCGGCGAGGACGGCGACGTCATCGCCTTCGTCCAGAAACAGGACCACAGCTCCTTCCATGAGGCGGTGGAGAAGCTGGCCGCCAGGATCGGCTACGAACTGCGGTACGAGGACGGCGGCAGCGGGCCCAGCCGGGAGGAAGTGGGCCGCCGGCAGCGGCTCCTGGACGCCCACAAAATCGCCGACGAATTCTTCCGCGCCCAGCTCCTGACGCCCGGCGCCGCCGAGGGCCGGAACTTCCTGTTTGGGCGCGGCTTCGATCGGGCCGCCGCCGAGCACTTTGGCGTGGGTTACGCACCCCAGGGCTGGGACGCGCTGCTGAAACACCTCCGCGGCCGCGGTTTCACGGACGCCGAACTGAAGCTGACCGGCATGTTTTCGGAAGGCAACCGGGGCATCTACGACCGCTTCCGGGGCCGGCTGGTCTGGCCCATCAAGGACATCGCCGGGGACACCATCGGCTTCGGCGCGCGCAAACTCTACGAGGACGACCAAGGCCCCAAGTACCTCAACACCCCCGAAACCACGCTGTACAAGAAGTCCCAGGTCCTTTACGGCATCGACCTCGCCAAACGCAGCATCGCCAAGGACCGGCAGTTGGTGGTGGTGGAAGGCTACACGGACGTGATGGCCTGCCACCTCGCAGGAATCACGACGGCGGTGGCCACCTGCGGCACCGCGTTCGGCACCGAGCACATCAAGGTTTCCCGCCGGCTGCTTTCGGACGACGGCACCGGAGGCGAAGTGGTCTTCTGCTTCGACGGCGACGCCGCCGGGCAGAAAGCTGCCCTGCGCGCCTTCGAGGAGGACCAGCGGTTCACCGCGCAGACCTATGTGGCGGTGGAACCCACCGGGGCGGATCCGTGCGACCTGCGCCAGACCCGCGGCGACGCGGCCGTCAGGGACCTGATCAGCAGCCGCCGGCCGCTGTTCGAATTCGCCATCCGCGCCTCCCTGAAGCGCCACAACCTGGACACCGTGGAAGGCCGCGTCGCCGCGCTGCGCGAAGCGGCACCGGTGGTGGGCCAGATCCGCGACGGCGGCATCAGGCCCGGCTACGCCCGTGAACTGGCAGGCTGGCTGGGCATGTCCGTCGAAGAGGTCAACCGGGCCGTGGCGGTTGCCATAAAACGCGCCCCGGCGGGCATGCAGGGCGGGGCAGGGCCTGTGGCGGCTCAACAGGGCGGCCAGGCTGCCGCAAGGCCCGCGGAAGCCGGCGGGCCCGGTGTTGCTGCCGGTCCGGCGTCGGGCGCTGTCCCGTCCTACCACCGGCCTGACCCGCGGGACCCTGTGGCGTCCATGGAGCGCCAGGCGCTCGAAGTGGCCCTTCAGGAGCCGGCCGTGCTGGCGGGGGAGGTGTGGGACCGTTTTACGGCCGCCCGCTTCGCCACCCCCGCGTTCCAGGCCGTGCATGACGCCATGCGCGCCACGGGGCACGGCCTGACCGCCGAGCCTGTGCGGTGGGTGGAGCATGTGATGCACGAGGTGCCGGAGCCGTTGCGCCCGCTGGTGTCCGAACTTGCGGTGGTGCCGTTGCCGGCCAGCACGGAGGAAGCGGTGCAGAAATACTGCCGGGACATCCTTTCGCGCCTGTTCGAGCTGCAGATCACCCGGGTCAAGGCGGACAAGATGGGGCAGTTGCAGCGGCTGGACCCTGCCGCGGACCCGGAGGCCTACCAGCGGCTCAACCGGGAACTGATGATGCTGGAAATGGAACGCAGGGCGCTGCGCGCGGAGACCTGAGTTCCAGGCACGCAGCGGCCGGCCGCGGCGCCGATTTCGTTTCCCGGCCCGGAGTTTGCTAGGCTATTACCTGCTTCATTCCTCCTTAGCTCAATTGGCAGAGCATTCGACTGTTAATCGAAGGGTTGCTGGTTCAAGTCCAGCAGGAGGAGCGCACAATCCCCGTTCCGGGTTCCCGGGACGGGGATTTTCGTTTTCCCGGGGTGCCGGAATTCCGCGGGATTCCGCCGATTTCCATTGCCTGTGATCCTTTGCTAATGTCATACCTGCTTCATTCCTCCTTAGCTCAATTGGCAGAGCATTCGACTGTTAATCGAAGGGTTGCTGGTTCAAGTCCAGCAGGAGGAGCAAACCGGAAAATCCCCGTCCCGCCGCTGGCAGGACGGGGATTTTTTGTTCCCTAGGCAAAGTCCATTTCAACCTGGAGGAAGCGCTCAGCTTCAACAACCGCGGCCAGGAAGGCTTCCTGTTCGGTGGGGGAGGTGCGCGGCTGGCGTGGGTTCCATTCGTGGGGCGCTGAATGGACGCGGACGAAGCCGGCATCGGCGGGCGCGTAGAAGATCCCGAAGCGCTGCACGGGCCATTCAGGGGACGTTTCCGGGGCTACCAGCAGCGCGGCGTTGAAGGCCGGATTGAACCACTGGGCGATGGGCCGCCGCCGGTCCCCGTTGAACAGGCCTGCAGCGTACAGGGCAGCGGACTGCCGGCCTGTCTGGGCGCACAGCCGGTCCCACCACAGTGGCAGTATCTGGTTATCGCACCGTTGCCATGTGGCCGGTAGTGGCGGCTGGTCCTGCCGTTTGGGCACGGGCCCATTTTATCGCGGATCAGCCGATTATCGGCGGCCGTTGTGGTTTCCGGTGCGTCAGCGCCGCTTGCGGGGTCCGGGATTAACCCGGTAGAGCACTGCGGAGCCCACCAGCGCGCCCAGCACGATGCCAACGGCCGGGCTGCCCAGCATCCGGCCGGCAAAATAGCCGGCGACGGCGCCCAGCACCGCGCCGAGGAAAAGGCCCCTGCCGTTGCGGTGCGGACGGCCGCGGGTCATGCCGGGCTCCCGGGCTGTGCCGGGCGTGCGGGTGTCACTGGATGGCCGGAACGGTGCGGGGCCGGACCACCAGCCACAGGGACGCGATGGAAAGCAGGATGCAGGCGGCCTGCACCGCACCCATCGGGGTGGCGCTCTCGATCCCCAGCCAGCCCACCACAGGTGAAATCAGCCCGGCGGCCATAAACGTCGCGGCACCCAGCAGGGACGCCGCCGTGCCGGCCTGGGCTGCGTGGTTGGCCAGCGCCAGGACCTGGACGCATGGGAACATAAAGCCAGTACCCAGGATGTAGAACCACAGCGGCACCAGGACGCCCCAGAGCCCGAAGCCCAGCTGGTCGAACACCACAATCAGCACAGCCATCACAAACATCCAGGCGGTGGCGCAGGCCAGGATCCACTGCGGGGGCACCCGGCGGATCAGCCGGGAGCTGGTCTGCACACCTGCCACAATCCCCAGTGAGTTGATGCCAAACAGGAGTCCGTACTCCTGCGGGGAAAATCCAAACACGTCCTGGAACAGGAACGGCGAGGCAGAAAGGTACGTGAACAGGCCACCGAAGTTCATCCCTGCAACGATGAGCAGGCCCACAAAGATCCGGTCGCTGAACAGCACCCGGTACCGCTGCCGCATGGTCAGGCCGCTTTGGCCCCGCTTTTCGGGTGGAAGCGTCTCGCGGACCAGGAACAGGGCCGCGATGATCACCAAGGTGCCGTAGGAGGCGAGGAACACAAAGATTCCCGGCCACGGCATCACCAGCAGCAGCTGCGAGCCGATGACGGGTGCCAGGATCGGGGCAAGGCCGTTGACCAGCGCCATCCGGGAGAACATCCGCACCATGGCGTACCCCGAGAACAGGTCCCGCACCATTGCCATGGCCACCACGCCGCCGCCGGCGGCACCGATGCCCATCAGGACGCGGAAGATACCCAGCGTGGTGATGTCCGTTGACAGCGCTGCGCCGAGGGACGCCATGATGTGAAGGGCAGTGGCCAGGATCAGCGGCGCCCGGCGGCCAAACCTGTCACTGATGGGTCCCACCACCAGCTGCCCCAGGGCAAAGCCCACCGTGGTGCCCGCCAGGGTCAGTTGCACCTGGGCTTCTGTGACTCCAAGGCTCGCCTCCAGCGCCGGGAACGCAGGCAGGTACAGGTCGATGGTGAACGGGCCCAAGGCCGTCAGGGCGCCGAGGAGAAGGATGTACAGGAGTTTCCGGCGCCGGCTCAGCAGGTCGCCCGGATTGGCGGAAGTGGTCACGGACAACAATCCTAGGCCCGCCGGCGTACCTTTTTTCAGCGTTGTAGTCCGCGCCGCTCCGGCAAGCCCCGAAGTTCGCCCTGAACCTGAATGATAGTTTTGGTGGCGGGGAAGGTGCACGTGCACCATCCCGCAGCGCAGGGAAGCAATATTGACCCCCAGATTTTTAGTAAGGCGGAACCGATGAGTGGACGTCACAGCGGGCGGACCAGCCCGGGATTGCGCTTCACCGCGCTGCCGGGGACGCTGAAGCTCCTTTCCCGGCTGGCGCCCCGCCAGCTGAACGACGAAATCGCATTCGCCAAGGTGGAGCTCAAACGCAAGGGGATCCAGCTGGGCGTCGCCGCTGCGTTCTTCGGCGTGGCCCTGGTGTTCGTGCTGATGCTGGTGGTTGCCCTGATCGTGGCAGCGATCATGGGGCTGGCCACCATCATGCCGGCGTGGCTTGCCGCGCTGGCCGTGGCCGGTGTGTTCCTGCTGATTGCCCTGATCGGCGGCCTGATCGGACTCAGGAAACTCAAGCAGGCAATGCCGCTGGTGCCGGAGGAAACCATCCGCGGCATCCGCCATGACCTCGGCGTCGCCAAGGAAGGTTCCGCCTTCAACCCGGCAATCCTGGACCCCAACAGCCCCGAAGCCAAGGCAGCGAAGGCCGCCAAGGAAGAGGCCGCGGCAAAGGCCAAGGCCGAAAAGGAAGCCAAGGAGGCGGAGCACCGGAAGGAATTCCCACACGCCTCCGAACCCGAACTGGCCCGCCGCCTGGGCCAGCGCCGCCACCACCTGGCCGAGGTCCGCGACGACCTCGGCACCCAGCTGGACGTCCGGACCCAGTCCCGGTACCTGTTGGGTGTGGCGCAGGACAAGGCCCGCGAGGGACAGGCCGCAGCGGCGCACGGGGCGGACGTGGCCGGCCGGAAGCTGGCCGGTTTCTCCGAATCGACTGACTTGCCCAACCGGTGGAAGCCGCTGGCAGCCCTGGCCGCCGCAGGCGCCGCCCTGGTGGTCCTGATCCGGAAACTCATCCGCACCTACTAGCCCCCGCAGCACGCAGCGGCCGCCGGATCACAGCACAACAAGAAAACCGCATGACGCGGAACAAGGGAAGGGGACCTGGTGAAGTTTATTGGCGCCGGTTCCAGCCCAGACCGCCCCCAGGTGGACCACGACCTCATCTTCACCATTCCCAACCTGCTCACCGTCATCCGGTTCATGGGTGTCCCGCTGTTCATCTGGCTGGTGCTGGCCCGGCAGGAGTACGGTGCCGGGGTAGTGGTCCTGGCGGTGATGGCCGGCACCGACTGGGTTGATGGCTATGTGGCCCGCCGCTTCGACCAGGCTTCCAAACTGGGCCGGGTCATGGACCCCATCGCCGACCGCCTGGCGCTGATCGCCGTCGCGGTCACCCTGGTGATCGCCGGTGTTGTGCATTGGCTGTACCTGGCCGCACTGGTGGTTCCGGACGCCGTGCTCCTGGTCCTTACGCTGTTCTTCTTTCGCGGCCACCCGGACCTGCCGGTCAGTTCCGTCGGGAAGATCCGCACCGGCCTGCTCCTGCTGGGCACGCCCATGCTGCTCCTGTCCCGGCTGGATACCGGATCCTCCGCCGCTTTGTTTACCGCGGCCTGGATTGTGCTCATCCTGGGCCTGATCGGCCACTGGATTGCCGCCTACAACTATTTCTGGGCCATCCTGCGTAAAGGCCGGCTGCATGCCGCTACCGACGGCGGGAACGCCTGATGGTGTGGCTTGCCGTCATCCTGGCGGTCCTGGGCGCCTTCTGCCTGGCGCTGGGCGCCCAGCGCCAGGGGAGCGCCGTCAAGGCCGATACCGGCGGCCTTGCCTTGAGCTCGAACAGTTTCCTGCGCCTGCTGCGGAACCCGCGCTGGGTTTTCGGGCTGGTCCTGCTGGCGGTGGGCATGGGCATGAACGCCGTGGCGCTGGTGTCTGCACCCCTGACGGTGGTCCAGCCCATCGGGGCCATTGCCCTGGTCATCACCACCATCGTCAATGCCAGGGACCAGGATCTCACCATCAACCGGGCCACGGTGGTGGCCATCAGCGCCTGCGTGGCAGGCTCCGCCCTGTTTGTGCTCCTGGCGGTCAACGTCACCCAGGAAAACCACCACGTGAGCGTGGACAACGAGCTGACCATCGTGCTGCTGTTGGCGCTGGCCGTGGGGCTGTTCGGCACCCTCGCCGTCCTGTTCCGGCACCGGCTGAACGCATTCGTCTACATCCTGGGCGCCGGCGTGCTTTTTGGTTTTGTCGCCGTCCTTACCCGCATCATCGGCAAGCACCTCCTCGACCCGAACGGGCAGTTCCTGCTGAACGTCCAGTGGTACACCGTGGTGGCCATCATCGCTGCCGGCGGACTGGGGTCCTGGTTTGTGCAGAGTGCCTACTCGGCAGGACCGCCGGACCTGGTGATTGCAGGGCTGACGGTCATCGACCCGATCGTGGGCATCGCGATCGGCATTGTGATCCTCGGCGAACTGCGCCCGGATGTGCACGCCGTCATGGCGATTGCCATGGGAACCGCCGCTTCCCTTGCTATCGTTGGGGTGATTGCCCTTTCGCGGCACCATCCCGAGGTCACCAAGCGCAGGAAGGACGCGCGGAAGGCCGCGGGCCGGCCGCCGTCGTGAACCGCACCAGCGTGAACCAAACCAGCCCAGCAGTCGAGTAAGCCCAGCAGTCCAGTAAGCCCACGAGGCCCGGCGCCACCCCTGCCGGCAGCCAACCGTGCTGTCAGCCTCCGCTGTCCGCACCGTGACCATCAGGAGAAGTCCCCATGACCACGCCCGCAGACCAGCAGAAGCTGACAATTCTTATTGCCGCCGAAACCTACCCGCCCAATGTCAACGGCGCCGCCCAGTTCGGTTACCGCCTGGCAAAGGGGATGACCGGGCGAGGCCACAACGTGCACGTGCTGGCCGGCCGCCCGGAGAGCGGGAAGAGCTACACCGAATTCCGGTCCGAGGCCACCGTGCACCGGCTGCGCTCCCACCGGGCCTTCACCCACGAATCGTTCCGGATCTGCCTGCCGTGGGAGATCAAAAAGGAGATCAGCCTCCTCTTCGACCGGGTGCAGCCGGATGTGGTGCACATCCAGAGCCACTACATGATCGGCGAGCACGTCCTGTACGAGGCCGTAAAACGCGGCATCCGGATCATTGCCACCAACCACTTCATGCCGGAAAACCTCAACCCGTTCCTGCCGTTCCCGCAGTGGTTCAAGGACATTGTGGGCAAGGTGTCCTGGCGGGACATGGGCAAAGTGATGGGCCAGGCGGACGTGATCACCACCCCCACCCCGCTGGCAGCCAAAGCCATGCACGAACACGCCTTCCTGGGCAAAGTCCTGCCGCTGTCCAACGGGATCGATTCGGCCGCCTACGAACTGCAGCCCGGGGAGCAGCTGGAGCCGCACCCGCATCCCACGGTCATGTTTGCCGGCCGGCTGGCGGAGGAGAAGCACGTTGATGTGTTGATCCGGGCCATTGGCAAGACGCCTCCGGAACTGAACGTTCACCTGGAGATCGTGGGCGGTGGCGAGGTGCGTCCTGCCCTCGAAGCGCTGGTCCAAAAGCTGGGCCTTGGCAACCGGGTGAAGTTCCTGGGCCTTGCCACCGACGAGGACCTGCGGAAGGCCTACATCCTGGCGGACCTGTTCTGCATGCCCGGCACCGCCGAGCTGCAGTCCCTGGTGACCCTGGAAGCCATGTCCGCGTCCACGCCCGTGGTCCTCGCGGACGCCATGGCCCTGCCGCACCTGGTCCGGGACGGCGCCAACGGTTACCTCTTCATCCCCAACGACAGCGATGACCTGGCCAAGAAGATCACCCAGATCCTCGAACTGCCGGCTGACCAGCGGGCCGCCATGGGCCAGGCGAGCCGCAGGATGGTGGAACCGCACAGCATCGAAGGGACGCTGCAGACTTTCGAGGACCTCTACCGGGGAGCCTGCTACGAGGACAAGGTGGTCTGAACGCTTTCGCAGGTTTGCTAGAGTGTTTTTGCCCTCCGGTCCACCGGCAGGCGCCCACCCGGCGCCGGGCATCACGGGGCTATAGCTCAGCTGGTTAGAGCGCGGGACTCATAATCCTAAGGTCCTCGGTTCAAGTCCGAGTAGCCCTACCGCACAAGTAATGCCCGGTTCCCGACACCTGTCGGCGGACCGGGCATTTTTTCGCTTTCCAGAGCCGGCGTTAGGGTCAGTGCCCTGCGCCCCCGCCGGATCAGTTCGCATCGTCGCTGAGCCCATGCCCAATGGCTCCACAGGGTGAGTCAACTGCGGAAGGGTGGCCGCGGTGCTTGGCTATTCAGCCTTCGTGCGGTAAGTTACTGACCAGTAACATCTGCTTTTTCGGGCGATCCCCGGTCAACGACGATTCCGCTGTGAGGTAACCATGTCCGCCACCCCTGCAGGCCTTAATACCCTTCCGTACGCCGACGGCGACTTCTTCGCGTTCGAGCAGCTCCTCACGCAGAAGGAGCAGGACCGGCTGGCTGAGATCAGGGACTTCCTGGCCCGCGAAGTAAAGCCCATCGCCGTTGACTGCTGGAACCGCGGCGAGTTCCCCATGGACCTGATTCCCAAGCTCGCGGAAATCGACCTGATCAGCCCCGTCCGGCGGCAAGGCCACTCGAACCTCTTCGCGGGGCTGGTTCACGCCGAACTGACCCGCGCCGACGCCTCCATCGCCACCTTCCTCGGCGTCCACGATGGCCTGTTTACCGGCTCCATCGAAGCCCTTGCCTCGCAGGAACAAAAGGATGCCTGGCTGCCGGACATCTACGCCATGAAGAAGATCGGCGCGTTTGGCCTGACCGAGCCGCTGGGCGGAAGCGACGTGGCCGGCGGGACCCGCACCACAGCCCGCCGCGACGGCGATTCCTGGATCCTCAACGGTGAAAAACGCTGGATCGGCAACGCCACCTTCTCGGACTGGGTGGTCATCTACGCCCGGGACCTGGACGACAACAAGGTCAAGGGCTTCCTGGTGGACACCAGCCTGCCGGGCTACTCGGCCACAAAGATCGAGAACAAGATCTCCCTGCGCACCGTCCAGAATGCCGACATCACCCTGACCAACGTGGTGGTGCCCGACTTCTTCAAGCTGGCGCACGCCAACAGCTTCCGCGACGTCAACAAAGTCCTCAAGGTCACCCGCCTCGGCGTTGCGTGGCAGGCAGTAGGCCAGCAGCTGGCAGCGTTCGACGTGGCCCGGAGTTATGCCGTGGAGCGCCAGCAGTTCGGCAGGCCGCTGGCATCCTTCCAGCTGGTCCAGAGCCAGCTGGTCAGCATCCTGGGCAACGCCGTCAGTTCCATGGGCATGATGGTCCGGCTGTCCCAGCTGGAGGACGCGGGTCAGGCCAAGGATGAGCAGTCGGCCCTGGCCAAGGCCTTCACCACCGAACGGATGCGGGACAGTGTGGCAATCGGCAGGAACATCCTGGGCGGCAACGGGATCGTCACCGACTACGGTATGGCCAAGATCTTCGCGGACGCCGAAGCCATCTACTCCTATGAGGGAACACACGAGATCAACACCCTGGTGACCGGCCGTGCCGTTACCGGGATCTCAGCGATCGTCTGACCGGGGCCCACTCCGCTGTCCCTCTTTAGCGATCCGTGCCTCACGGCGGTTCGCCGCTTAGCGGCAGCAGGACGGATGGGCGCAGATCCATCACAAACTCCAGCGGGTCCAGGTAGGCGCCTCCCTGCCGGACGCCCCAATGCAGGCAGGGAACGGAGCCGCAGTGCCCGCCCGCGGCGGTCCCCGCCAGCTGCCCCACCACCTGTCCGGCGGTCACGGCCGTGCCCGTCGGAAGGGTGCTGAGTACCGGTTCGAAACTGCTCCGCAGTCCGTTTCCGTGGTCGATGGTCAGCACCGGCCGGTCAACCACCACCCCGGCGAAGGACACGGTGCCGGCGGCAGGCGAGGCGACCGGGGCGCCGTCGAACGCTGCGACCAGGTCCACCCCGCGGTGCCCGCTGAGCCACGGTTGGGGCGGCGGTGCGAACGGACGCAGCACCTGCGGACGGGGGGAGAGCGGCCACTGCCAGCCGGCCCGCGGCGTATCCGCCGGCACCGTGGTTCCGGCCAC
The DNA here is from genome assembly GCF_001238605.1 of Arthrobacter sp. ZBG10. Classification (NCBI taxonomy): domain Bacteria; kingdom Bacillati; phylum Actinomycetota; class Actinomycetes; order Micrococcales; family Micrococcaceae; genus Arthrobacter; species Arthrobacter sp. ZBG10. The sequence goes on from NZ_LFQH01000039.1 coordinate 69,926, forward strand.
CAGTACCAGTGCCGCCAGGAGCAGTAAGCTCTTCATCAACCCAGCATCCACCTGCCGGGGACGCCCCGGAAGCTGCCGGCCTGGCCATGTGGAAAACGTCCTGCCGGGCCGCTCCCGGTGTCCGGCGGAAGCGGGCGGCTGTAGTACACTTGACGGAGCAGTTTGCTGCGCCCTCAACGCCTCCCGTCCCGGTGGTCCACCCCAGCGGTGTACACCCCTGTCCGGGGCGCGTCGGCACATCTCATTCAGGAGTGTGGGGGAGCGGTGGCTGACTACGCGCATCCAGCCCTCCTGCAGGAAAGCTCCGGCTTTCCCTGGGAGGATCGCGCCTCCTGCGGTCAGGACCTTACCGGTCCTGATGGGAAGCGTGATGGATGCCAGGAGCACGGCCCAACCCGGGTCACGCTAAACCAACCGTCAACAATTGGCAGGGTAAGAGAGCCATGGGCTCTCTCATGAATGACCTGCCGGAAGGAGCGTCGGCATGCCCGTCGTAACTATGCGCCAGCTGCTTGACAGCGGCGTCCACTTTGGACACCAGACCCGCCGTTGGAACCCGAAGATGAAGCGTTTCATCTTCACGGAGCGCAACGGTATCTACATCATTGACCTGCAGCAGTCGCTGTCCTACATCGACCGTGCCTACGAGTTCGTGAAGGCCACCGTTGCACACGGCGGTACCGTACTCTTCGTCGGCACCAAGAAGCAGGCGCAGGAATCCATCGCCGAGCAGGCAACCCGCGTGGGCCAGCCCTACGTGAACCAGCGTTGGCTCGGCGGTATGCTGACCAACTTCCAGACGGTCTCCAAGCGCATCCAGCGCATGAAGGAACTCGAAGAGATCGACTTCGACGACGTCGCCGGTTCCGCGTACACCAAGAAGGAACTGCTGCTCCTTCGCCGTGAACTGACCAAGCTGGAAACCAACCTCGGTGGTATCCGCAACCTGACCAAGGCACCCTCCGTGCTCTGGATCGTGGACACCAAGAAGGAACACCTCGCCGTTGACGAGGCCAAGAAGCTGAACATCCCGGTTGTGGCCATCCTGGACACCAACTGCGATCCGGACGAAGTCGACTTCCCGATCCCGGGTAACGACGACGCCATCCGCTCCGTCAACCTGCTGACCCGCGTTGTTGCCGACGCCGTTGCTGAGGGCCTGATCGCCCGCAACCAGCGTGCAACCGGTACCACGGAAGCTCCGGAAGAGCCGCTGGCCGAGTGGGAGCGCGAGCTCCTCGAAGGCAACAAGGCCGAGGAAGCCGCAGCTGCTGCTCCCGCCGCCGAAGAAGCTCCGGCTGCAGCCGCTGCAGAGGAAGCCCCGGCTGCTGCCGAGGCTCCTGCCGAAGAAGCCAAGTAACACAAGTAAATCCGGACTCTCCGCGCTGCGTGCAGCCGGAGCCACTGACAGGATGGCCGCCCACGGTGTGGGCTGCCATCCTGTCAGTCCGTACACCACATCAAATTTCTAGACAGAGGGGTTCACATGGCGAACTACACTGCCGCGGACATCAAAGCCCTGCGTGAGCGCACCGGCGCCGGCATGATGGATGTCAAGAAGGCTCTTGACGAAGCCAACGGTGACGCCGAGAAGGCCATCGAAATCATCCGCATCAAGGGCCTCAAGGGTGCCACGAAGCGCGAAGGCCGTTCCACCGCTGAAGGCCTGGTTGCTGCCAAGGTCAGCAACGGCGTCGGCATCATGATCGAAGTCAACTGCGAAACCGACTTCGTGGCCAAGGCCGACAAGTTCATCCAGCTCGCCGACCAGGTCCTGGCTGTTGCTGTCGAGTCCGGCGCTGCCGATCTCGAAACCCTGCTGGCCACCGAAGTTGACGGCAAGCCGTTGTCCGAGGTTGTCGTCGAAGAGGGCGCCATCCTGGGTGAAAAGGTTGTTGTCCGCCGGATCTCCCGCATCGAAGGCGGCACGGTTGACGCCTACCTGCACAAGACCTCCAAGGACCTTCCGGCCCAGGTCGGCGTGCTGTTCGCTGTTGACGGTGCAGGCGAAGCCGCCGCCACCGCCGCCCACGACGTTGCCGTGCACATCGCCGCGATGGCCCCGAACTACCTCACCCGCGAGGACGTTCCGGCCGACCTGGTTGACTCCGAGCGCCGCATCGCCGAGGAGACCGCCAAGGCCGAAGGCAAGCCCGAAGCCGCCCTCACCAAGATTGTTGAAGGCCGCGTAACGGGCTTCTTCAAGGGTGAGGTCCTGGTTGACCAGTCCTTCGCCAAGGACGCCAAGAAGTCAGTGGCACAGGTCCTCGAAGAGGCCGGTGTCAAGGGAACCGCGTTCGCGCGCTTCCGCGTCGGCTCCTAGCCGATCCTGCCAAGGGGCGGCCACTTCGGTGGCTGCCCCTTTTGCATGCAACCGGCCGTTACCGGGCATCGGCCCCGGCAGGATAACCTTTTTTCAGACTCATCAACGGGAAGGCATCATGGAAGCCGTCAACAGTGTAATCCAACCGGAAAAAAACAAGCGGCGGGTCCTCCTGAAGCTCTCGGGTGAGGTCTTCGGCGGCGGAAAGCTCGGTGTTGACCCCGAGACCGTCCGCGACGTCGCCAAGCAGATCGCCGCAGCCGTGCCGGACGTTGAAGTGGCCATCGTGGTGGGTGGCGGCAACTTTTTCCGCGGGGCAGAGCTGTCCCAGAGCGGCATGGACCGTTCCCGCGCCGACTACATGGGCATGCTGGGAACCGTGATGAACTGCCTGGCCCTGCAGGACTTCCTGGAACAGGCCGGCGTTGAAACCCGCGTCCAGAGCGCCATCACCATGGGCCAGGTCGCAGAGGCCTACATTCCGCGCCGCGCCATCCGCCACATGGAAAAGGGCCGCGTTGTCATCTTCGGCGCCGGCGCCGGCCTGCCGTACTTCTCCACCGACACCGTGGCCGCCCAGCGCGCCCTCGAAGTCCACGCAGACGTGGTCCTGATGGCCAAGAGCGGCGTGGACGCCGTGTACACGGCGGACCCCAAGAAGGACCCCACCGCCGAGCGGCTGGAGACGCTCAGCTACGACGACGCGCTGCGCCGCGACATCCGCGTGATGGACCAGACCGCCATGACCATGTGCAAGGACAACGACCTCTCCATGGTTGTGTTCGGCATGGAAGGCGAAGGCAACGTCACCCGCGCCATCAAGGGCGAAAAGCTGGGCACCCTGGTCTCCGCCTAGCTGCGGCTAGGATGATTTCAGGACCCTTCCGTTCCCCGCCCTGCAGGCGGGGCCGGAACCAGCAACAGAAGAACCACGTGTGTGCAGGAAACCGGCGCCCCGGACTGCACCCGAACCGTCAGGAGATGCCGTGATCGAAGAAACCTTGCTCGAAGCCGAAGAAAAGATGGACAAGGCCGTAGAGGTAGCCAAGGACGATTTCGCTTCCGTCCGCACCGGCCGCGCCAACCCGGGCCTCTACAACAAGGTCCTGGTGGAGTACTACGGCTCACCCACGCCCCTGCAGCAGCTGGCCTCCTTCGCCATCCCGGACGCCCGCACCATCCTCATCACCCCGTTCGACAAGACCGCCCTGCGCGACATCGAGCGGGCCTTGAGCGACTCCGAGGTTGGCGCCAACCCGTCCAACGATGGCAACGTCATCCGGATCACCATCCCGGAGTTGACCAAGGAACGCCGCAAGGAATACGTCAAGATCGTCAAGAACAAGGGCGAGGACGCCAAGGTGTCCATCCGGAACATCCGCCGCAAGGCCAAGGAAACCCTTGACCGCCTGGTCAAAGACGGCGAGGCCGGTGAGGATGACGGCAACCGTGCCGAAAAGGAACTGGACGGCCTGACCAAAGCGCACGTGGACGGCATCGATGAGCTGCTCAAGCGCAAGGAAGCAGAGCTGCTCGAAGTCTGATGGGCCAGGCAGAACAGGCCCCGGCACCAGGGCCGCGCACCCGGGGGAAGCAGCCCAGGCCCAATCCCACCCCGAAGGCCGGGCGTAACCTGCCCGCCGCCGTTGTGGTGGGGCTGGCCATGCTCATTGCGGTCCTGGGCGGGCTGCTGTTCCTGCCCCTCGGGTTTGTCGCGGTCACCACCGCGTTCGGCGTCTTCGGGGTCTGGGAGATCTACCGGGCGCTGGAAGCCAACGGCACCAGGATGCCCATCATTCCGGTGATGACCGGAACAGTGGCCATGCCGTTTGTGGCCTACCTCGGCGGCATCGAAAGCCTGCTGTTCGCCATGCTGGCGAGTTGCATTGCGGTGCTGTTATGGCGGTCCATCGAAAGCGCCGCTGGCTCGGCCAACAGCATCTTCGCCGGGGTCTTCACTTTGGGTTGGGTGCCGTTCTTCATCAGCTTCGCGGCCCTGCCGCTGCACGTGGCCGGCGGGGCGACCCCGTTGGGCCTGTGGCCGGGCGGAACCATCCCCGAAGGGGCCTGGCAGGTAGCGGTGATGCTGCTTCTGGTGGTCTCCAACGACACGTTCGGATACCTGGTGGGCGCGTCCCTGGGCAAACACCCCATGGCACCCAAAATCAGCCCCAAAAAAACCTGGGAAGGTTTTTCCGGCTCGGTGGCGGGCGCGATGCTGATTGGGATCCTGGCGTGCATCTTTATCCTGGACAAGCCCTGGTGGGTGGGTGTCGCCCTGGCCGTGGGCACGGTCGTGGCAGCCACCATCGGGGACCTGGCCGAATCCATGGTCAAGCGTGAACTCGGCGTCAAGGATATGAGCGACATCCTGCCCGGCCACGGCGGCGTGATGGACCGGCTGGATTCCATCGTTTTTGCCTCGCCCCTCGTTTTTGTCCTGTACGTCCTGTTTTCCGGGGCCTGACCCAACCGCAGCCGGGCCCCGCACAGAAGCCGGCCCGGCCAAAGCATTGAAGGAATGAAAGTGGCATTGGACATTCATCGGCACATCCCCGCGTCCTTTGAGCGCGTGCAGCGCAGCGACTACGGCTACAACGCCAAACAGGTGGACAAGTTCCTGCAGCAGGCCAGGGTGTCCCTCGAGGCGCCGGAACCTGCCAACCGGCCGGTGCACAGCTCGGACGTGCGGGCAGTGTCCTTTGACCCGGTCAAGGGCGGCTACTCCGCCACCGTGGTGGACGCCGCGCTGGACCGGCTGGAAGACGCCTTCGCCCGCCGGGAACGCGATGAACTGATCGCCGCCAGCGGCGAAGAAGCCTGGCTGCGGGAGATCGGCAACCTGTCCGGCATCCTCCGGGGCCGTCTGCACCGGCCTGACGGCGAAAGGTTCCGTCGGCCCGCCAAGAGCAAAGTCCGCAGCTACAACACGGCTGACGTGGACAGCCTTTGCAGCGAACTCGTGGCCTACCTCGAAAACGACAAGCCCTTGAGCGTGGACAACGTCCGCCGCGCCGTCTTCCGCCCCGCCGTCGGCGCCGACGGCTATGAGGAAACCCAGGTGGACGCGTTCCTGGACCGGGTGGTTGAACTTATGGCGGCCATCGACTGACCCAGCGCTACGCTGCGGGAGCTACGCCGCCGGGTGGACCGCTCGCCGGTGTACCGTCCGCCTGCCGGCCAATTAGGGGCCAATCACCGGCCAATCACCGGCCCGGGGTCACGGGCCCGGGGCGGCCGGCGTGGGGGAGAGTGGCGTGTGGCGCCGCAGGATTCCTTGGTAGGAGCGCGCGCCGCTCACCGATGACCACGCGATAAAGGCCAGGCCAACGGCAGCGCCGGCGAGGAACGACGTGATCGTGCCTGCACCGAGGACCGCCAGCAGGACGCCTGCCAGCATACCCAGGAGGGCGCCGTTAGCGGTGATGATAAACAGCATGCTGCTGCCTGCCACGTGGCTGAAGTTGCTGCGGCCCCCGAAGAAGTAGTAAGTAGTGTCCATCCCGGCCTGGTCGTCGTGGTAACCGGCCATCAGGTAGGGAGCCACGCCGGGATCCAGGTCAACGTAGGCGCCGCGCAGCCGGTTCATGGCCGTCACATACATCAGGTCCTCGTGCGCCACGTTGATGACCCGCACCTGCGTGAGCAGACCCATGGCAACGTCGATGCAGAGCACGGTCGCGGCAAGCAGGAAAAACGACTCGGAGAATTTTGTGGCCTGTCCCACCAGGGCCACGCTCACCACACTGGCGGAGGTGAATGTGAGGAACATGCTGATCCTGGTCAGGACCTCACTTTGGGCGGTGCTGCGGGATGCCAGCAGTCCCCAGTGCTCCGTGGCCAGCAGCTGGGCCCGCACAGCGGCCGGGACTGCAGTGGCCGGGACTGCAGCGGCCGGCGCCGCGGCAGGCCCCGCACCGGTATCGGGCAGCTGGACGGGCGGCGCCCCGTCCTGCTGCCGTGGAGTGCTTCCGGCATCGGTGGACATGCCGTAATTGTGCACCGATCAGCGTTCGGTTGCCAGCGGCCGTTCCGGCGTGTGCAAGCGGGTCATCACCCGTGGCATCGTCCCGGGCACCCGCCGGGCCGTGGCACGGGAGACCAGCACCATCACGGCGAACGCGGCCGGGACGGTCCAGGCGGCGGGCTGCGCCAGCCACACCGGGATGTTCGCGGCGCCGGCAACCGCGCCGGCGATCATCGCGCCGCCGCAAAGGAGCCCGCCGGTGGCCATACCGGCGATGGCCCCGACGTCCGTCAGCCCCCGCCACCAGATGCCCAGCAGCAGCACCGGGCACACCGTGGAGGCGGTAAACGCAAACACCAGGCCCACGCTGCCGGCCAGGGCCAGGGAGTCCGTCATGAAGGCAAAACCCAGGGGCACGACGGCGGACAGCACCGCCGCGAGCCGGAACCCGCCGACGCCGCCGCCCAGGACGTCCTGGCTGATGACGCCGGCCAGCGACACCACCAGCCCCGATGTGGTGGACAGGAACGCGGCAAACGCGCCGGCCACTACAAGGGCCGAGAGCAGGTCACCTGCCACCCCACCCACAAGTTCGCCAGGGAGCAGCAGCACCATGGCATCCGCCTGCCCGGCCCGGGCCAGGCCCGGTGCGAAGACCCGGCCCACCAGCCCATACGCGGTGGGGAAGAGGTAAAACACGGACAGCAGGCCAAGGACAATCAGCGTGGTCCGGCGCGCTGACTGCCCGTCCGGGTTGGTGTAGAACCGGACCAGCACGTGCGGCAGCCCGAGCGTGCCGAACAGGAGTGCCACGAGCAGCGACACGTTCTGGTACAGCCCGGTGGGGGCAGCGCCGGTGGGGTTGGCCGCGGGCGGCGCCAGTGCCGGGGTTCCCGTTCCAGCCAGGTAAAAGATGATGAACAGGATGGGCAGCGCCAGGGCCGTGAGCTTGAGCCAGTACTGGAACGCCTGGACAAAGGTGATGGACCGCATCCCGCCGGAGACCACCGTCAGGCAGACCACCACCACCACCGCCACGGAGCCGGCCCAGGACGGCAAGCCGGTGGTGATCCGGATGGTCAGTGCGGCGCCGTGCAGCTGCGGCACGATGTACAGCCAGCCCACCATTACCACCACCAGGCTGGTGACCTTCCGGACGGCCTTCGAATCGAGGCGAGCCTCGGTGAAGTCGGGGATCGTGTAGGCGCCCGAGCGGCGCAGCGGCGCAGCCACAAACAACAGCAGCATCAGGTAGCCGGCCGTGTAGCCCACGGGGAACCACAGGGCATCGGTCCCGGAGAGCAGGATAAGCCCGGCCACCCCAAGGAAGCTCGCGGCGGACAGATACTCGCCGCCGATCGCCGAGGCGTTCCACCATGGCCGGACCGTCCGGGAGGCAACGTAGAAGTCGCCGGTGGTGCGGGAGATCCGCAGGCCATAGAAGCCGATCGCGGCCGTGGCCAGCGACACCACGGCCACGGCTGCCAGCGCCACGCCGGGGTTCACAGCCGCCTCACCTGTCTCCGGCCAGGTCCCGGTAGCGGGCTTCGTTCCGGGCCGCGGAGCGGACGAACAACCAGGCGCTCAACCCGATGACCGGGTAGATGCCCGCACCCAGGAGCAGCCAGCCGAAGGGGATCCCGGCCAGCCGGGATTCAGCCAGGCCCGGCACGGCGGCCAGGGTCAGCGGAAACGCCGCCAGGATCACCAGGAACCCGCCGGCTACCACCAGCGCCAGCCGCAGCTGCGAACGGATCAGGGACCGGACAAAGACCTGGCCCACGTCTGAGTCCTGGGCAGCTTCACGGCTTTCGGGGCCGGGGCCGGAAGCGGGGGCGGTCAGCGGCGTGGTGACCCGGATCCGGGTCATGCGTGCGGCCTGATCCGGGTGGCTTCGAGTTTCTCCCGCACTGTGGGCAGGTGGCGGCGGCTGATGGGCAGCCCCGCGCCGGCAACCGTGACGCTGGGTCCGTCAGCGGCCAGCTTCATTGACGTCACATGCTTCAGGGCCACCAGGTAGGAGCGGTGGGTCCGGATGAAGCCGGCCTCCGCCCACTGCTGTTCCAGGTCGGCCAACGGCACCCGGATCAGGTAACTCGCCTCGGCGGTGTGGAGGCGCGCGTAGTCGCCCTGCGCCTGGACGTACGTGACGTCGTCGCGCCTGATCATTTTGGTGCTGCCGCCCAGGTCCACGGTGATCATCTCAGGCGCCGCGCCGCCGTCGCGGAGTTCACTGATCCGGCCCACCGAACGGGCCAGCCGTTCGGAGCGGACGGGTTTGAGCAGGTAGTCGACGGCGGCCAGTTCGAAGGCGGCCAGCGCGTGGTCCTCATCCGCCGTCACGAAAACCACCGCGGGCGGGTTGCTGCTCGCGGCGATGGCGCGGGCAATGTCCAGGCCGGAGACTGCAGGCATGTGGATGTCCAGGAACACGGCGTCCACGGGCGCCGTGGCCAGCGCCAGCAGGGCTTCGCTGCCTGAGGTGGCCCGGAAAACCCTGCCGATCCGTTCGTCCCGGCCCAGCAGGAACGCCAGTTCCTCAACGGCGGGTAGCTCATCATCAACGACGAGGACGTTAATCATGCTCCAAGGGTACTTTCCGCCGGGGCCGCCGGCTCACGCGTCGTGGCCGGGCTGGGACTTGGGCACGCGCATGGTGATGAGGGTGCCTTCGCCGGGCGCGGTGTCGATCACCAGGCCATGCTCGTTCCCGTAGACCTGGCGCAGGCGGGCATCAACGTTCCGCAGCCCCACATGGTCGCCGTCGGCGTGGCCTGCCAGCACGGCCCGGAGTTGCGCCGGGTCCATACCCACGCCGTCGTCCTCGATGGTCACCTGGGCGAACGCGCCGGCGTCGTCGGCGGTGATGCTGATGTGGCCAGGCCCTTCCTTGGCTTCCAGGCCGTGGCGGACGGCGTTTTCCACGAGCGGCTGCAGGCTCAGGAACGGGATGACGGTGCTGAGCACCTCCGGTGCCACCCGGAGGCTGACCTGCACCCGCTCTCCGAACCTGGCCCGCTCCAGCAGCAGGTAGCGGTCAATGCAGCGCAGTTCCTCCGCGAGGGTGGTGAAGTCACCGTGCCGCCTGAAGGAGTACCGGGTGAAGTCCGCAAACTCCACCACCAGGTCACGGGCCCGGGCGGGGTCCGTATTGATGAAGGATGCGATGGCGTTGAGCGAGTTGTAGATGAAGTGCGGGCTGATCTGCGCCCTGAGCGCGCGGACCTCTGCCTCCATCAGCAGGGAGCGGGAGGCATCGAGTTCGGCCAGTTCCACCTGGACGGCCACCCAGTCCGCCACTTCGCCGGTGGCCCGGACCAGCCCGGCGCCGGCCGACGGGGCAAACGCCGCCACCACACCCACCACGCGGGTGCCGGCCCGGACGGGGGCTATCACGGCGGCCAGCCTGCTGCCCGTGCCGTCAGGCCCGGTTGCAGCCTGCCCGGCTGCAGCTTGCCCGGCGCCGGCGGGCAGCACGGCCGTCCGGCCGCCAGCCAGGACCCCGGCGGCAAGTTCCATCAGCCGGGGTTTGAGGTCCTCCGCCGCGCCGTCCCAGGCCAGCACACCCGTGGTGTCCGTGATGGCCAGCGCCTCACACCCCAACAGGGTGCGCAACTGGCGGCTGGCCTTCGCCGCGCCGGCCGGGTTAAGGCCACGGCGCAGGTGCTGTCCCGCCTCGGAGGCGGCGTGGAGGGTCTTGTAGGTGGCGCGTTCGGCGTCGGTGCCCAGGTCGCGGAAGGAACGGAGCACCTTGAGGCCAACGCCCACGACGACGGCAATGGCCAGGGCGATCACTGCCACTGCCGCGGCGGTCAGGAGCGGGGAGTCGGGCATGGTGCCCAGCGTAGCGGCGGGTGCCGCTCGCCGCAGCATTCCCGCCGTTGAGCGACCACCCGGGGGCAGGCACTGGATTGTGGGCGGCGCCGCGCCGC
>NZ_LFQH01000004.1:0-10467 GCF_001238605.1 Arthrobacter sp. ZBG10
TTGAACCAGTGGCTGCGGAACCGGCACCAGTGGAGGCGGCACCCGCTCCTGCGGGCGACCCCAACCTGTACACCGTCCGGCCCGGCGACACGGTCGGTGCGATTGCCGCCGGCCACGGCGTGGACATGAATGCCATGCTCGCGGCCAACGGCCTTGCCGCCTACAGCCTCATCGTTCCAGGCCAGACACTGCTCCTCACCGGCCCCGCCTTGCCGGTCCCGGAGGCTCCGGTGGTTATCCAGGCCCCGGGCGCTCCCCCAGCGGCGCAATTCACCGCCGCCGTTTCCGCCCCTGCACCCGCGGCCGCCCCGGCTCCGGCACCCGCACCCGCTCCCGCTGTGCGGACCATCTACGTGGCCGGCGCCGGCGGGCAGTCAATGGTGGATGCCTGCATCGGCCCCATCCACTTCACCCCGAATGACGGCTACTCGCTGTTCATCACCGAACATGACTTCTGCGGCGGCTGGGGCCGGTTCTCCGGCATCGGCGTAGGAGAAACCGTGAGCATTCCCGGCTACGGCACGTACACGGTGACCGGGCGCGGGCAGGTACCGAATCCAGGCACCACCAACGATGTGGTCAACGTCTTCGGCGGCTTCCCCCGGGCCATCCTGCAGACCTGCATCCCGGGAACCAGCCAGATGCTGCTGATTGCGCTGAACTGAAGCATCCCCAGCTTGTCCGCGGATCCGGACCCGGCCTGGGTGGGATCTGCGGACAAGGCCAGGACCTGTCCCATCCGGTCCTTGGCCATATCTGCAGGAAAAAGCCCATGGTAATCAGGGCAAAGAAAAACACCCCGGTCCGAAGACCAGGGTGTTTTTCTTCAAAATGTGGCAGATGAGGGATTCGAACCCCCGTAGGCGTTGCCAGCTGATTTACAGTCAGCCCCCTTTGGCCGCTCGGGTAATCTGCCGAACTTCAAAAGAAGATCACCCCCGACTGCAGCTTGTGGACCGGTGTGAACCGTTCCGCTCCCAGTAACCGCGGGCAAGACAACTTTACAGAACTTCCGCCGAAGAATCGAATCGGGCGCGGCGCGGGCAGAAAACCCGCGGAACGGCGGGAAAAACGGCAAGCGATCCACCGCCCGGCGACCCAGGGTGGGGCGGGTCAGGCTCCGCCCAGGATCCGGCCGGCGAGCCGGGCCTCGAACTTGACGGCCTGTTCCTCGGTGATCTGGTTCAACTGGACGGCCCGCAGCAGGTCATCGCTCACACCGCTCATGCGGGCGGAGGCATCCGCTACCGGGGTGAAAATGACGGACGCGGCGATAGCGGCGGCAGCCACTGAGGTTGCGGCTGCGCCTACGGCAGCCGAAGTGGTGCGGGTGACATAGGCGACGGCCTTGCGGTGCATGGTGTTCCCTTCGAGCAAACTTCCCAATGAGTCCAACTCTGTCCGCGCCGGCTTCGTTCCCGCCCTGCGTCCGCTGTGAGGGAACTGTGAAAAGCCCACCCCCCTCGGCGGGACCATCCGTACTAGGCTTGCTGGCAGAGTTCCGTGCCCTGTGCGCAGGGTGATAACCATCAAAAGGAGAGTCATGGCAGGCGAGTCAACGTTCGACGTCGTAAGCAAAGTGGACAAGCAGGAAGTGGCCAACGCGCTGAACCAGGCGCAGAAGGAACTGGTGCAGCGCTACGACTTCAAGGGCGTCGGCGCGGAGGTGGATTTCAGCGGTGAGAAGATCCTGATGAAGGCCAACTCCGAGGAACGCGTCCTGGCAGTCCTGGATGTCCTCCAGTCCAAGCTCATCCGCCGCGGCATCTCACTGAAGTCCCTGGACACCGGAGAGCCTTTCCCCTCCGGAAAGGAATTCCGTCTGGAAGCCTCCATCAAGGAAGGCATCGAGCAGGACCTGGCCAAAAAAATCAACAAAAAGATCCGCGACGAAGGCCCCAAGGGCGTCAAGTCCCAGATCCAGGGCGACGAGCTCCGCGTTTCCTCCAAATCCCGCGACGACCTCCAGGCCGTTATGGCGTTGCTGAAGGACTTCGACGAGGCCGACCTGCAGTTTGTGAACTTCCGCAGCTGATTCTGCGCCCATGACGGCCCCGGGACCCCCGGGGCCGTCATGGCGTAACCTGCACGCATTAGCGCATATTTGGTTTGCGTAATTGCCTGCCCGCGGTACCCTCTTCCTTAGGCCTGCCTAACATACAGCGCCCTAAGCGAAAGAAATCCATGACAGCCAACTATCTGATCGGCCTGCGCGAGGGCCTCGAAGCCACCCTGGTGGTGGTCCTCCTGATGGCGTACCTGGTCAAAACTGACCGCCGGCACCTCATCCCCCGCCTCTGGGCCGGCGTCGCCGCGGCAGTGGCCGTCTCCATCGGGTTTGGCGCCCTCCTGACGTTTGGCCCGCGCGGGCTGACCTTTGAGGCGCAGGAGGCGATCGGCGGTTCCTTGTCGATTGTCGCCGTCGGCCTGGTGACCTGGATGATTTTCTGGATGGCGCGCACTGCCCGCACCCTGGGCACCGATCTGAAGTCCAAAGTCGACAAATTCAGCGGGGGTGCAGGCTGGGGTTTGGTGGTTGTGGCCGCGGTGGCAGTGGGCCGGGAAGGCCTCGAAACCGCGCTGTTCCTCTGGGCCGCAGCACAGGCCACCGGCCAAACCACGCAGCCCCTTGTTGGCGCGCTGCTGGGCCTGGCCACCGCAGCGGTCCTGGGCTACCTCCTCCACCGCGGGGTCCTCAAAGTCAATCTCGCCAGGTTCTTCACCTGGACCGGCGCCACCCTGGTCGTTATCGCCGGCGGAGTCCTGGCCTACGGCATCCACGACCTCCAGGAGGCCGGGATCCTGCCGGGGCTGAACTCGCTGGCTTTCGATGTCAGCGGCGCCATCCCGCCGTCGTCCTGGTACGGCACCCTCCTGAAGGGCACCCTGAACTTTTCCCCTGCCACCACCTGGCTGGAAGCTGCCGCCTGGCTGCTCTACGTGGTGCCGGTGCTGGTCCTCTACCTGCGCGTCAACCGCAGACCCGCGGCGCCCGCGGCGCCCGCGGCGCCCCGCACCATCCCCACCCCAGCCACCACGGCTTTCTGAACCCCCACTGCCCTTTCACGAACAGGAACACCATGTCCGGCTTCCCCCTGCCTAAATCCGCACGCCGCTCCACTCCCCTGGGCCTGCTGGCCGCAACCGTAACCGTCCCGCTGCTGCTGGCCGGCTGCACCGATAACACCAAAGCCGCGGACGACGCCTCCGGCGTGATCCAGGTGGTCAGCTCCAGCACGGAGTGCAGGGTCTCGGTTGGCAGCGTGCCCAGCGGAAACCTGAACTTCGCCGTAAAGAACGACGGCGACCAGGTCACCGAGTTCTACCTGCTGGCGTCCGACGGGCTCCGCATCCTGGGCGAAGTGGAAAACATCGGTCCGGGCCTGACCCGCAACCTGGTGGTCACCGCACCGGCAGGGTCCTACACCACCGCCTGCAAGCCGGGCATGCAGGGCGACGGGATCCGGGCAGACCTGGAAGTGACTCAGTCCGGCAACGAACCCACAGCGGATGCGGACTTCCAGCAGCTCCTGGACACCGCCACGGCCCAGTACTCCGCGTACGTCAAGGACCAGACCGAGCAGCTCCTGGCCGGCACGGAGGAATTCGCGGCTGCCTTCGCCGCCGGGGACGCGGACAAGGCCCGCTCGCTGTACGCCGCCACGCGGCTGCACTGGGAACGCATCGAACCCGTCGCAGAATCCTTCGGCGACCTGGACCCACAGCTGGACGCCCGCGAGGTGGACCTTGAGCCCGGCCAGGAGTGGACCGGCTGGCACCGCGCGGAGAAGGACCTGTACCCGCCGGCGGAGTACACCGCCTTGACCGCCGCCGAGCGGACCACCATCGCCGACCGCATGGTGGCTGACACCAAGGACCTGCTGGAACGTACCCGGACCCTGGAGTTCACTGCCGACAAACTGGGCAACGGCGCCAAGGAACTGCTGGACGAGGTGGCCACCGGCAAGGTCACCGGCGAAGAGGAAATCTGGTCCCACACCGACCTCTGGGACTTCCAGGCCAACGTGGACGGCGCCCGGATCGCCTTCGAGAACCTCAAGCCCGCGTTGCTCCAAAAAGACGCTGCCCTCGCCGGAAGCCTCGACGAACAGTTCGCCGCGCTCCAGGCCGAGCTGGCCACGCACGCCCAGGGCGACGGCTTCACCTACTACGACCAGCTCAGCGAAGACCAGATCCAGCGCCTCGCCGGGCTGGTGGATGCCCTGGGCGAGCCGCTGTCCAAACTCACCGCGGCCGTGGTCCTGTGAGCGGCTGCCCCATGGGCGGGCACCCGCCCACCGGGCCTGACTCAGCCCCTGCTGAACTGCCCGCCTCGCGCCTGAGCCGGCGGAACCTCCTGAGCCTGGCAGGCGTGGGCGGCGCAGCAGCAGGTCTGGCCGCCGGCTTCTTCGGGCACGACACCGTGGCAGCCATGGCCGCTGACACCACCCCCGAGCCCGCGGACGATTCAGTGGTGCCGTTCCACGGCGACCACCAGGCCGGCATCACCACCGCGGCCCAGGACCGGCTGCACATGGCGGCCTTCGACGTGACCACCACCAAGCGCGAAGACCTCATCGCGCTGCTGAAGGACTGGACCGAAGCGGCTGAGGCCCTCACCAAGGGCCTGCCGGCCGGCGCCACCGGCGCCGTCGACGGACCCTACGGCGCCCCGCCCGAGGACACCGGCGAGGCGCTGGACCTCAACGCAGGCCGGCTGACCCTGACCTTCGGGTTCGGCGCCAGCCTCTTCGAAAAGGACGGCGTGGCCCGCTTTGGCCTGGACGGCCGGCGGCCGGAGGCCCTGATCGACCTGCCCCATTTCCCCGGCGACGACCTGGACCCGGCCCGCAGCGGCGGTGACCTGGTGGTCCAGGCCTGCGCGGACGACCCGCAGGTGGCGGTCCATGCCATCCGCAACCTGGCCCGGATCGGGTTCGGCAGGGCCCGTGTCCGCTGGTCGCAGCTGGGCTTCGGCCGGACGTCCTCCACGTCACGGGCCCAGCAAACGCCCCGGAACCTGTTTGGTTTCAAGGACGGCACCAACAACCTCAAGGTCGAGGACGCACAGCTGCTGGACGAGCACGTGTGGGCGGACTCCACCCGGCCGCAGGATGCGTGGCTGGCCGGCGGCAGCTACCTGGTGGCCCGGCGGATCCGGATGCACATCGAAATCTGGGACCGGACGTCCCTGGGCGAGCAGGAAGGCCTGATCGGCCGCACCAAGGGCACCGGGGCGCCGCTGTCCGGCGGCGGGGAGTTCACCGACCCGGACTTTGCCCTGACGGGGCGTGCGGACAAGCCGCTGATTCCTTTGGACGCCCATGTGCGCATTGCCCATCCGGCACAAAACGGCGGGGTCAGGATGCTGCGCCGGGGCTACAACTACACGGACGGTTCCGACGGGCTGGGCCACCTGGACGCCGGGCTGTTCTTCATCGCCTTTGTCAACGACCCCCGCACCCACTACGTCCCCATGCAGATGGCCATGGCCAAAACAGACACCCTGGCCGTGGAGTACCTGGAGCACACCGGCTCGGGCCTGTTCGCTGTTCCCGGCGGGGTCCAGCCGGGCGGCTACCTGGGCTCCGGCCTGTTCAGCTAACCACCCGGCTGCACCCGCCCGGAAGGGTTACTGCAGGGGCCGGCCGGCCATCCGTTCCAGCCGGGCAATCCGGTCGCGCATGGGCGGATGCGTGGCGAACAGCTTGTTCATGGCCCCGCCGCGGAACGGGTTGGCGATCATCAGGTGCGAGGCGTTGACCAGGTTCTGGTCCGGCGGCAGCGGAACCATGGTGACGCCCTGCTCGATCTTGCGCAGGGCTGAGGCTAGGGCCAGCGGATCTCCCGTCAGCTCCGAACCGTCCTCGTCGGCGTCGTACTCCCTGGTCCGGGAGATGGCCATCTGGATCAGGGAGGCCGCAAACGGGGCCAGCAGGGCCATGGCGATCATGGCCAGCGGGTTGGAGTTGCGCCGGTCGCCGCCGAAAAACAGCAGCATCTGGCCCACGGAGGTGATTACACCGGCCACGGCAGCTGCCACGGAGGAGGTCAGGATGTCCCGGTTGTAGACGTGCATCAGTTCGTGGCCCAGCACACCGCGGAGCTCGCGGGCATCCAGCAGCTGCAGGATCCCCTCGGTGCAGCACACGGCGGCGTTTTTCGGGTTGCGGCCGGTGGCGAAGGCATTGGGATTCATGGTGGGCGAGACGTAGATGCGCGGCATGGGCTGGTTGGCGCGGGTGGACAGCTCCCGGACAATCTGGTGCAGTTGTGGCGCCTGGGACTCCGTGACCGGGAAAGCCTGCATGGAGCGGATGGCGATCTTGTCCGAGTTCCAGTAACCGTAGGCGGTGGTGGCCACCCCGACCAGCGCCATGATCCAGATGGGCGCCGTACTGCGGGTTCCTGCGCCGATCAGCGCGCCGAGCACCAGGAGTACGGCCCAGAGCACACCAAAAAGAGCCGCCGTTTTCATCCCGTTATGGTGTTTGTGCATGGTCGCTTCCCTTCGTGGCCTACGGGACCGGGTGGTGGGAGTCGTACTTCCGGAACCCCGGCTGCAGTGCGGACGCCAGCCAGGCTCCCGCGATGCACAGCACGCCGCCCAGCAGCAGGACCCAGCCCTCACTCAAAAGCTTAGTGCCGCCACCGGCCAGGAGGTCGCCCACCCTGGGTCCGCCCGCCACCACCACGATGAACACGCCCTGCAGCCGGCCGCGCAGGTGGTCCGGGGTGGCGGCCTGGAGGATGGTGTTGCGGAAAACGCTGCTGACGGAGTCGGTGATGCCTGCCAGGATGCAGCACAGCACGGCGGGCACCAGCCACAATGTCACGCCGCCGTCCGGGGAGGGGCCGGCCAGCAGCACCACCAGCCCGAACGCGGCGATGGAGGCGCCCCAGCCCATGATCGAAAAGACCACGGCGCTGCCCTGCCTGCGGACGCCACCCAGCGGGCCGGAGAACAGCCCGGCCAGGAACGCTCCGACGGCGGTGGCCGCCAGCAGGATGCCCACGGTGGATTCGCCGCCGCCGATCATGATGGCGCCGATTGCCGGCAGAAGGGCTCGGGGCTGGGCCAGGATCATGGCAACCAGGTCGATCACAAAGGTCATGCGCAGGTTGGGGCGGGTGCTCAGGAACCTGAAGCCCTCAACGACGGACCGGAGGCCCGCTTTCCCACTGCCACCGGCGGGGCGCATGGGCGGGAGCCGGTACACGGCCCACACCACAAACGCGAAGGACGCAAAGTCGATGGTGTACGTCCAGCCAAACCCCACCCAGGCCACCAGCACGCCCGCCAGCAGCGGCCCGGCGGTCATGGCCAGGCCGAACGACATCATGCTCAGGGCGTTGGCGGCGGGGAGGAGTTCCTTGCGGATCAGCATGGGAATAATGGCGCTGCGGGCGGGCTGGTTGATGGCATGGGCGCCGCTCTGCAACGCCACCAGCAGGTAGAGGACCCACACGTTGCCCAGCTGGAACCAGGACTGCAGGGCGATCAGTCCCGTGGTCAGCCACAGGACTGAGCTGGCCAGCAGGGCAACCCTGCGGCGGTCGTGGGAGTCAGCGATGGAACCGCCCAGCAGCCCGCCCACCACCAGGGGCACGAGGGCAAAAATCCCCAGCAGGCCGACGTAGAAGCTGTCCTGGGTCAGCCGGTAGACCTCCAGGCTGACGGCGACGAGTGTGAGCTGGCTGCCGACAGCGGACACGGCTGACCCCAGCCACAGCCGACGGAAGGCAGGGCTTTCCCGCAACGGAGTGATGTCTGCCAGTATTTTCCCCACCTTGCAACCCTAATGGGGCTTCCCGCCCCCTCAACCCGGCGGGGTGCAAGGTAAGTGGAGCCTTATTGTGAGATGTTCATAATAAGTGGTTCAATGGAGCCATGACGGAGCACCTGGATGGCCACAACGCATGGGCAGCGTCCCTGCGCGCGCATGGCCGCCGCGTGACCAAACAGCGCCTTGCGGTGCTGTCAGCCGTGGAGAACCATCCCCACTCGCCGGCCGAAAGCATCCTCGCGGCTGCGCGTGCCGAGCTGCCTGAACTGACGGCACAGTCCGTTTATGTGGTGCTGGGCGACTTGACGGACCTGCACATGCTCCGTCGGTTCGAGCCGCCCCACTCCCCGGCGCTGTACGAAACCCGCGTTGGCGACAACCACCACCATGCCATCTGCATCAGCTGCGGCCGCGTGGAGGACGTCGATTGCGCCGTCGGACATGCCCCCTGCCTCACCCCGCACTGGAACGACGGCGCCAAGCCGATGACCATCCAGATCGCCGATGTTATGTACCAAGGCATCTGCCAGGACTGCCAGCAGTCCCAACAACTTCCTTCTGAACGTCCCTCACCAGAAATAAAGAAATAGGAGAACAATGACTGCCATTTCGACCACCCAGTCAGGTGCACCGGTTACGTCCGACGCGCATTCCCAGTCAGTTGGTGCCGATGGTGCCATCATCCTGACCGATCACTACCTGATCGAGAAGCTGGCCCAGTTCAACCGTGAGCGCGTGCCGGAGCGTGTAGTGCATGCCAAGGGCGGCGGCGCGTTCGGTACGTTCAAGACCACCTCGGATATCTCCAAGTACACCAAGGCCGCGTTCCTGCAGCCCGGTGTTGAGACCGAGATGCTGATCCGGTTCTCCTCGGTCGCCGGCGAGAGCGGCTCCCCGGACACCTGGCGGGACCCGCGCGGGTTCGCCGTGAAGTTCTACACCTCCGAGGGCAACTACGACCTCGTGGGCAACAACACCCCGGTCTTCTTCATCCGCGACGGGATCAAGTTCCCCGACTTCATCCACTCCCAGAAGCGCCTGCCGGGCACGCATTTGCGTGACGCGGACATGCAGTGGGACTTCTGGACCCTGTCCCCCGAGTCCGCCCACCAGGTCACCTGGCTCATGGGCGACCGCGGCCTGCCCGCCTCCTGGCGCGAAATGCAGGGCTACGGCTCACACACCTACCAGTGGATCAACGCCGAAGGCGAACGGTTCTGGGTCAAGTACCACTTCAAGTCCAACCAGGGTGTGCAGTCCATGTCCGGGGACCAGGCCGAACAGCTCGCCGGTTCCGACGCGGACTTCTACATCCGCGACCTGCAGGAAAACATCGGCGCCGGGAACTTCCCGTCCTGGGAACTGCACGTCCAGGTCATGCCCTACGAGGACGCCAAAACCTACCGGTTCAACCCGTTCGACCTCACCAAGGTCTGGCCGCACGGCGATTACCCGCTGATCCACGTCGGCACCATGGAGCTGAACAAAAACCCGGAGAACTACTTCGCGCAGATCGAACAGGCCACCTTCGCGCCCTCGAACTTCGTGCCCGGCATCGCCGCGTCCCCGGACAAGATGCTCCAGGCCCGCATCTTCTCCTACGCCGACGCGCACCGCTACCGGGTAGGCACCAACCACGCCCAGATCCCGGTGAACCTGCCCAAAAACCAGGTCAACAACTACAGCCAGGACGGGGCAGGCCGGTACCACTTCAACGCCCCGACCGTCCCGGTCTACGCCCCCAACTCCGTGGGTGGCCCGGCAGCAGTTGAGCCCGCCTCCCCCGCAGGTGGCTGGGAGAACGACGGCGAACTGACCCTCGCCGCGCACACCCTCCACACCGAGGACAGCGACTTCGTCCAGGCCGGCGCGCTCTACCGCGAGGTCTACGACGACGGCGCCAAGGCACGCCTCCTCGAAACCATCACCGGAGCAGTCAGCGGCGTGAAAAACCCCGGCATCAAGGAACGCGCCATCCAGTACTGGACCAACGTCGACACCGAACTCGGCGCCAAACTCCGCGCCAACCTCGGCGCCGGCCAGGTCGAATCCGACGCCGAAGCAGCCAACAAGGTCTAACCCACCACCACCCGGTGCATTGGACCGGCACCTGCCCGCTGAATTTACTTCAGCACGGCAGTGAACCGGTTCTTCACAGCGAACCCCGTCCCTTCAGGGACGGGGTTCGCTGCGTTTAATGCCTGGCGGGAGGGTGAGATCCCAAAGGAATTCCTCGACTGCTTCCGGCTGGTCCGTTCCCGCTCAATATTGCGGGCGAATATTCATGACGGACTTTGTTTTGACGTGACTATCAACGTCATTAAGACAAAGCATTCATGACAGTTCGGGAACTTCGTTTTCCTGCGGGGAAGCGCTCCATATACTTTGGCGACTGCATATGGTGTACACACAATTCCAGGGGATAAATTGGCATCAAATAGGGGCATCGCTTTGGACCGCGTTTTCAGTCCGGCCCGCATAGCGTTCACAGCACTCATTGTGGTGCTTTTCTCACTTCTTGTGCCTGCACCGGCTCTGGCTGCGACGACGGAGACTGAGCCCAACAGCAGCATGTCGACTGCCACGGTGGTTCCCTTGGCAACCACAATCTCCGGGTCAACCCTCAGCGCAAACTCCTCCGACACCGACTACTACGCTGCCGACCTGCCCAAAGCAGGCA
>NZ_LFQH01000040.1:0-33327 GCF_001238605.1 Arthrobacter sp. ZBG10
GTCGACAACACCCCCCTATCCCAAATCATGATCCCGCAACTGAGCACCATCGGATACCCGATCGGCGGAGCAGCACACGCCGCAGTAGGGGGCATTATCGCGGCCGTCAGTGGAAAACCCGCCGACGCCTCAGACCGAGCACTTCCCATGCGCGTCATCTACCGGGAAACCACCTAAAAAAGGCAAGTTCACCGACCTAGCCCACCCACGATTGACCATCAGCGCCGACGTCGCCGCTCTCCACCATCAACTCCTTACTGACTCGGAGAATTCATGACTTCGCCGTCCACTGCTGCTGCACCCCTATCTGCACCTTCCGCTCCGCCCGCCGACGGACGCTTGCCGAAGGGCGCGCCTCTGGTGATCGGGCTCCTCGTAGCGGCCGCATTTGTGGTCATCTTGAACGAGACGATCATGAGCGTCGCGCTGCCGAGCCTGATGATCGACCTTGACATCCCTACTTCGACTGCTCAATGGCTCACCACGGGGTTCTTGCTCACGATGTCGGTGGTGATCCCGATGACGGGCTTCATCCTGCGGCGATTCACGATGCGTCAGGTCTTCGGAGTCGCCATGACCCTCTTCTCGCTGGGCACAGCCATCGCGGCTATCGCTCCCGGCTTCGGTGTGCTGCTGCTCGGGCGCGTCGTGCAGGCCAGCGGCACAGCGATCATGATACCGCTTCTCATGACAACAGTGCTCACCCTCGTTCCCGCCGTCCGGCGGGGTCGCATGATGGGCGTCATCTCGATCGTCATCGCGGTAGCTCCTGCCATCGGCCCCACTGTCTCAGGTCTCATCCTGAGTACCTTGTCCTGGCGCTGGATGTTCATCATCGTGCTTCCCATCGCGGTGATCGCGCTGGCGCTCGGCCTCTGGAAGATCAGCAACCTCACCGAAACGGCGAAAGTGCGCCTCGATGTCTTCTCCGTCGCGCTCTCGACCTTCGCCTTCGGTGGACTCATCTACGGTCTCAGTAGTCTTGGAGAGTCGGGCGAAGGCGGCCTCGCAGTGCCGGTATGGGTGCCGCTTGCGGTAGGCGCTTTGGCCCTCGCTGGTTTCATTGGCCGTCAGATCGCACTGCAGAAGCACGATCATGCTCTACTGGATCTGCGCACATTCAAGACCAGAAGCTTTGCGGTAGCGGCCGTGATGATGTCGGTCAGTATGATGGCGCTGTTCGGCAGCCTGATCATCCTGCCGCTGTATCTGCAAAATGTGTTACGGCTAGGCACTCTTGAGACTGGCTTGTTGCTCCTGCCCGGCGGCGTGCTGATGGGCGTACTCTCTCCGATTGTCGGTCGGCTGTTCGATCAGTTCGGCCCGCGGCCCCTTGTTATTCCGGGAGCAGTCATTGTCAGCGTCGCACTTTGGGGAATGGCCACACTGCTCCACGAGGGCACCTTGATCGCCTGGGTGATTGGCGTGCACTTGCTGCTTAATGCTGGTTTTGCGATCATGTTCACCCCGCTGCTCACGTCAGCCCTCGGCGCGCTTAATCCGTCACTCTATGCGCACGGCAGTGCCACCACCTCGACTCTGCAGCAGCTCGCCGGCGCCGCCGGAACCGCACTGTTCGTCACTGTCCTCTCGACCTCGACTGAGGCCGGACTCGCTGCGGGCCAGACAGAGTTGTCTGCGACTGCGGGCGGGGTGCAGGCTGCATTCTTGATCGGCGGACTTATCTCGCTGGCGGCAATTGTCGCCTCGTTCTTCGTTCGCCGCCCAACATTGTCGCAGACCCGAGGGTTCATTGCCCACTAAAGGGCCTTCCGCGCTGACCCCCTTTCAGGCAGCTCGCGGCCGGTGACCACGACGTTGGGCAGGTTTACGATCAGCAGCCACCTAGATTGGCGCTGGTCGTGCGCGACGGTGCACAGCAGAACGGTCCCGCTGTGACAGTGGCGTCCGGATCGAGGAGGGAGACGCGGACGAGCCGCCACGGCTCGTCGTCCACGCGTGCGCGTACGGTGAGTGCGTTGCCTGACCAGCTCCCGCGGACGGTCACTAGTCGTTTGGCCCACCCAGGTACGGGGGACAGTGACCAGTCAGAGGTGCCTTGCGTGACGACAGCCCCCAGGCTTTCTTCGCCGTCGCTTAGCTCGACGCCCGCTTTGATCCATGATTTCCTCGTCGATCCTGACGAAAATATCCGCCTGGTCGAACTGGCCGGAGAAATGGCGATGGAACGGTACTTCGGCTGCAAACTCGGATTCCGTCTGGGCCAGCAGTGCATTCTCAGTGGCGTTGACGAAGCCGTACGACGTGACGCGCCAGGCATCGCTGCCCTCACGCACGGTGGCGTGAATGCGGCCGTCGTCGGTTGTGACGTCGGAAGGTTCATTCGTCCACAGGCTAGGTACGTCAGGTTCGGGCAGGGTGTGGGAGGGTCAAAGGTCCTGTGGCGAGATCTGCCGCTGTCAGTCAGCAGGAGTTGCCGGGGATGATCCGTAGCCTGAGGTCAGGCGTCGGAAGGTCGGCGTCGTGCCCGATGGCAAGCATCGCGGAGTTGGCGACCAAGCGAGCCGCCACGGCAACGTCGTAACCTACCGTCGTGAGTGGTGGATTCATGACTTGCGCCAGGGGCGTGTTGTCCATTCCGATCAGGCCGATGTCGGCAGGCATAGACCATCCTCGCCTCTGGATCGCCGTCATCAGGGCGATGGCGACATCGTCGTTGTAGCAGGCGATTCCAGTCCCCGTCTCGAGAGCGGCAACTGCGGTGTCGACTGAATGCCGGTCGATCGCGATCCCGAGAATGTGGGGCGGTGGTAGTCCAGCACCGGCGCAGGCGTTCGCGACTGCGCGCTCACGTCCTGGGCCATAAGGGTTGGATCGACGATCGTGTAGGTGGACGAAGGCAAGACGCTCGAATCCCTGGGCGATGAGGTGCTGTGCTTGGAGCGTGCCGATATTGGCGTCGAATTCAGTGTCCGTCGTCGTATCGAATCCTTGAACGGATCTCTCGGCAAGGATCTGGCGCTCTTCTGGGCTGAAGGGCTGGAGCGAAAGCACCGCTCTGGGCCTGATCCCGCCAAGGATTCGATCCAACGTGCCGGGCGATCCGGTCGAAAAATGCAGGACGAGGCTCAGCCCGTTCTTGGCGAGACTGTCGGTGAGGGGATCAAAGATGTCCTGTAGGTTGCTGCCGTATGTGGTGTTGGGAATGAGTGCGACGATGAAGTCACTGGATCCACTTCGCAACATCCGGCCGGCAACGGAAGGCTCGTATTGGAGTTCGCGGGCCGATTCAAGGACTCGACCCACCGTCCCG
This sequence comes from Arthrobacter sp. ZBG10, assembly GCF_001238605.1. Lineage (NCBI taxonomy): Bacteria > Bacillati > Actinomycetota > Actinomycetes > Micrococcales > Micrococcaceae > Arthrobacter > Arthrobacter sp. ZBG10. Next base: position 3,275 of record NZ_LFQH01000040.1, read on the forward strand.
GTGGCGAACCGGTGGGTGTGGCCGTTGAGGATTTGGCTGACAGTGGCTCGGGACACGCCCGCACGTCGCGCGACGTCGGCACTGGTGGCGGCCATCCGGACTCCTTACGGTCTGATCTTCACACGATAGGCCACAAAATTGACACGTGGTAATTGGCGTGGTGTAGTACTTCATTGTCACGTGATAATGTGCGTTGAATCACCACCCAGTCCGACATCTGAGTTGGACGACGAAGGAGTCATGATGTCTGACAGTCCCTCCTCGTCGGCTGTGTCCATCGCCCCTGCACCGCTGGCCCAAGAAGTTCTCCTAGCCAATATTCGAGGCGAAAGCGCGCCGACAGGTCCGGTTCGCACCCAGGTGTCGAACCGGTACATCGTGTTGCTGCTTGTCGGAATGTTTGGTGCATTCGCAGCGCTGGTCGCGCCAATCGGACTCAGCCTCTCCCTTCGTATTCAGGAGCTGGCACCCTCCAACGTCGAAGTGCTCGGGTACGTCATTGGATTCGGCGCAATCGTGACAACGGTCTCTGGCCCCTTGGTCGGCCTCTGGAGCGATCGAACTCGCTCACGCTTCGGCCGGCGACGTCCTTTCGCCTTCGGTACCGCCCTGATCGGTTTTGCAGGCCTGATCGTTATCGCGATGGCTCCCAGCGTGCCGATACTGATTGTCGGATGGGCCATCACGTCTGTTGGATGGACCGGCAGCATGAATGCGCTGGTTCAGTCCCAGGCAGACCGTTTGCCGGAGTCTCAGTACGGTCGCGTAGCCGGGCTGTCCGGGTTCATTCAGATGGTCGCCCCAGTTGTTGGCATCGGACTGGCCAGCTCGTTCATTGGCAACAATTTCCTCGTCTTCCTGGTGCCCGGTGCTGTGGGCCTGCTGGCGATGATGGCCTGGGTGCTGTTCGTCAAGGAGCGCGACTCCAGGGACACCGAATTCGAGGACAGGATAAGCGCCGGAAAGCTGTTGAGCAGCTTCGTATTCAACCCCCGAAAGTACCCGGATTTCGCCTGGAACTGGCTGGCTCGACTGCTGTTCATGACCGGCGTCACCTTCGCCTCGACGTTCACCTCGTTGTTCTTTGCGTCCCGCCTCACTGCGAGCGGTCACGTCGCTGACATCGGAAGCGTCCTGGTCGTATTTTCGCTGGTCGGGGTTGTCTGCACCGGCGCCGGCGCTCTCTTGGGCGGGTTTCTTTCCGACAAACTCAACCGCCGCCGCCCCTTCGTTCTCGCGTCGGGCATTCTCTACACGGCAGGATCGATCACGCTCGCCTTCGGCGGCAGTGACTTCGCCGTCCTTCTCTTCGGGTCATGCCTCACTGGGCTGGCACTCGGAATTTTCTCGTCCGTCGATCAAGCGTTGATGCTCATGGTGTTGCCCGAGAAGGACACCAACGCGGGTCGTTTCCTCGGCATCAACGGCTATGCAACCTCGATTGCTCAGGCCGTTGCACCACTGCTCGCAGTTCCTCTTCTCCTCGTTGGCGTCAGCCAGGGAGAGAAGAACTACGGACTACTCTTCCTTGTCGCCGCCGGACTGACGATCATCGCCGGGATCATCGTGCAGGCAAGGATCAAGAGCGTGCGCTGAGCCACACTCCTTCTCGCCTCGCGAGCGATCTGGTGACCCCCAAGCCTGGCAGGAACGGCCCAGTCCACGCGAAAACGACTGCTATTGCCCGCATAACGACGTCCCATCAACGGAGACCACATGACCACGCCGATCTACAAGGACACCACCGCGTCCATCTCCGCCCGCATCGACGATCTCCTCGGGCAGATGACCCTCGAGGAGAAGGCCGGGCAACTGACCCAGTACTTCCATTTCGGGGTTCCTGAGATGGCCGCTGACTTCGACATCGACGCACTCCCGCCAGAGCACCGTGCTTTCCTCGACCAACCCGCAGCAGTCGAAACTGCACTGGAGCAGGGAAAAGTCGGGTCCATCCTCTTCGTCACCGACGCGAACCTAATTCTCCGGCTGCAAAAGATCGCGATCGAGAAAACTCGTCTCGGGATCCCGCTGTTGTTCGGCTTCGACGTTATTCACGGCTTCCGCACCATCCTCCCCGCTCCGATCGCCCTGGCAGCAAGCTGGAACCCGGACCTCATCGAACGAGCCCAGACGGTGGCTGCCCGTGAAGCACGCGCCGTGGGCATCCATTGGACGTTCGCACCCATGATTGATATCGCCCGGGACCCCCGCTGGGGACGGATCGTCGAAGGCCCAGGAGAGGACCCTGTGCTCGGAGCGGCCGTCGCAGCGGCTCAAGTTCGGGGATTCCAGGGAGACCTGGGAGCGGACCGGGTCCTCGCAGGCCCTAAGCACCTTGCCGGCTATGGCGCCGCCCGGGGCGGACGTGACTACGATGACGCCGAAGTCTCTGACTCCGAGTTGCGCAATGTCTACCTCCCCCCGTTCCGGGCGGCGATCGACGCGGGTGCTGCAAACGTCATGAGCGCTTACATGGACCTCAACGGCGTCCCCGCGTCCGCTAATCGGTGGCTGATGACCGAGGTTCTCCGCGAGGAGATGGGGTTCGAAGGCTTCGTCGTGTCGGACGCGAACGCGGTGCGCTCTCTCGAGACGCAGCATTTCGCCCAGGACCTCACGGACGCAGCGGTTAGCGCGCTCGAGGCCGGACTCGACATGGAGATGGCCATATCGGACGCCGCGTTCTCCCGACTTCCCGGTGCTGTCGCCGAGGGACGGATCGACGTGAGTGTCCTCGACACCGCTGTTCGTCGTGTGCTCGAGGCCAAGTTCCGCCTCGGCTTGTTCGAGCGGCCTTACGCCGATTCTTCCGCTGCCAACGATGTGCTCGACTCGGTCGAACATCGGGAGATCGCGCAGATCGCCGCGGAACAGTCCTTCGTTCTGCTCAAAAACGCCGATCATGCTCTACCGCTGTCCATAGAGCGCCTCGGCACGGTCGCGGTTATCGGGCAACTCGCTGACAGCCAACGGGACATGCTCGGGCCATGGGTGTTCAACCACGACACCGCGGAGACCGTCACGATCCTCAATGGCCTTCGCTCCCGCCTCGGAACCGAAACCGTCGTTCACGCGCCCGGCGCGGGAATCCTCGAGCGTAAGTTTCCCTCGGCCTTCGATCAGTCCGACCCGACCATCACCTCGACCCCCGACGGCTGGGACGATGACGCCGAGATCGAACGCGCGGTCGCTGCTGCCTCCGCTGCAGACGTCGCCGTCGTCGTCGTCGGTCAGCGGCAAAACCAGGCCGGCGAAGGGGCCTCCACGTCAACGCTTGACCTACCCGGCCGCCAGCAGGAACAGCTCGAGCGGATCACCGCCACAGGTACCCCCGTCATTCTTGTCGTCATCTCCGGACGTCCTCTTGACCTGCGCTGGGCGGACGAAAACGTCTCCGCGATCCTTCAGGCCTGGTACCCCGGCACTCGTGGAGGTGATGCCATCGCTGCGACCTTGCTCGGCGAGACATCGCCAGCAGGCCGTCTTCCGTTCACATGGCCGCGCCACGTCGGTCAGGTGCCGCTCATCCACTCGCACCTGCGGACTTTCGCGCCCCAGGACCAATCGACCCGCTATTTCGAGGAGGAGAGTACGCCGCTATTCCCGTTCGGACATGGCCTCTCCTACGCAACATTCGAGTACTCCGGCCTGCGTGTCGATCGCGACACAGTGACTGTCGGCGATACCGCGTTGGTCTCGGTCGACGTACGCAATGTGTCGGAGTGCAGCGCAGACGACGTTACACAGTTGTACATCCACCAGCGGCACGGCGCGTCCTCCCGGCCTATCCGCGAACTCAAGGGATTCAAGCGCATCACACTTGGTCCCGGTGAGCAGTGCACGGTCACCTTCCCAGTTGGCCCCGACCAGCTCCGTTACTGGAGCGCCGCCACGCGCTCCGATACGCAGGACGCAACCGCGATCGACATCGGCATCGGCCCGTCGTCGAACACTGCGCTCGACATCACTCTTACAACCACCCCGGCCCACATCCGATGAACACACAGGAGCAGCACATGTCCGACTTCCAACAGGGGTTCCTCTGGGGCGCCTCGTCCGCACCTCACCAAATCGAGGGCAACAACCTCGCCAGCGACTGGTGGAAGAACGAGGCAACTATGCCCGGCATGGAGCCCAGCGGTGACGCCGTTGACAGCTACCATCGGTACCGCGAGGACATGCAACTGCTCGCGGACGCGGGCCTCGACACCTACCGTTTCGGTATCGAATGGGCGCGTATCGAACCGCGGGCCGGTCACGTTTCACGCGCGGAACTCGCGCACTACCGGCGCATGATCGACACTGCTCTCGAGCTGGGCCTCACCCCCGTAATCACGCTGAACCACTTTACGATCCCCCTCTGGTTCGCTGAGGAAGGAGGTTGGACGGGCGACACCGCGTTCGAGCGATGGACCAAGTACGTCGACACGCTCATCCCGATTCTCACCGATGTCGAGTGGATCATTACTTTCAATGAACCCAACATGCTCTCGATGATGCTGAAAGCGCAGCAGGTGTTCGAAGCCGGAGACGCTGGAGACTGGGTAAGCCCCACAGTCGAAGACGAGAACAGCGCTGCGCGGGCGGCGAGCCTTCCCGATCCGGATCCGGAGATCGGAAGGCGCTTCATCGCGCTGCATCGTTCAGTGCGCGACACCCTCCGAAAAGGAACCGGTGCGAAGGTCGGCTGGAGTGTCGCCTGCCTGGCCCTCACTGCCACGCCAGGCAACGAGGACAAGCTCACGGCCGTGCGTCACGATTGGGAAGACCTCTACCTTGAGGCGTCCACGGAGGATGACTTCCTGGGCGTTCAGTCCTACTCCTCGCAGTCCGTCGATGAGAACGGGCTGGTGCCCCACCCCCCGCATCCGGACAACTCGCTCACCGGCGCCGCATATCGCCCCGACGCCCTCGGCATTGCTGTCCGCCACGCCGCGGCGCTGGCCAACGTCCCCATCCTTGTAACGGAAAACGGAATCGCGACGGCGGATGACACCCGCCGCATCGCTTACACCGACGAGGCCCTCGCCGGGCTCGCATCAGCGGTGAAAGACGGTATTGACGTTCGCGGATACCTGCACTGGAGCATCCTCGACAACTACGAATGGGGGCACTGGGGGCCGACCTTCGGACTCATCGCCGTCGACCGGACCACCTTCGAGCGCACGCCGAAACCGAGCCTCAAGTGGCTGGGCCAGCGTGCCGCCCACAATCGAGGAAGTTAGGCCCACTAAGTGCGATTCGCAGGTGAATTGGCCGACTCTTCCTCAGTTCTTTGAACTCAACGATCCAACAATGCAAGCAGGAGAACATCTCATGACATTCCCTCGACCAGCAGTGGTATGCAACCCGGTAGATGTCGCCTATCGGTTCCAAGAGGTGCATGACGGAGGACCTGAGCGGGCGGGTCGAACTGTTCATCGTGAGGCAGCAGATCCGTCGATAGTGCGGTTCCGTGATCGCTTCTTCCTGTTCGCGTCGATGTCCGGCGGGTTCTGGCACTCGACTGATCTCGTTTCCTGGGAATACCGCCCCACGACGAAGCTCCCCACGTTCGACTACGCACCAGACGTTCGCGAGGTCGACGGTGCTCTCATTGTCAGCGCCTCGCGGGCGGGTGACAGCCCGTACTTTCGAAGCGAGAACCCTCTGGAAGACGACTTCATCGAGATCAGCTCCGGCTTCCCGTTCTGGGATCCCAACGTCTTCCAAGATCAGGACAGTCGCACCTACTTCTACTGGGGATGCTCGAACAAGGAGCCCATCAAAGGCACCGAAGTCGACAGCGTGTCCTTCGCCCCGCTCGGAGAGACAGTTGACCTGATCAGTGCCGACGCGGATCGGCATGGGTGGGAGAAAAGCGGTGAGGACTATGTCGTCAAAGCTCCGACAACCGAGCGTGAACGGCTCATCATGGAGCACGTTGGTTCGGAACCGTATATCGAGGGGGCGTGGATGACTCCCCACGCTGGCCGCTATTACCTGCAGTACTCCGCTCCCGGCACGGAGTGGAATACCTATGCGGACGGTTACTACGTGGGGGACACGCCGCTCGGGCCATTCACTTACTCTCCCCATAGCCCGTTTTCGCTGAAGCCCGGAGGTTTTATCACCGGCGCCGGCCACGGGAGCACCTTCCAAGACGCGCACGGGAACTGGTGGCACGCAGCAACACAGCGCATCTCGGTAAACCATTCCTTTGAGCGCCGGATTGGGATCTTCCCTGCCGGGTTCGACGCCGACGGCGTGCTCTTCAGCAATCAGAATTTTGGCGACTACCCCACGGTTGTTCCGAGCGGCCTCGTCGATCCGTGGAAGGACACCTTCGCAGGGTGGATGCTGCAATCGTTCGGAGCGACTGCTACGGCTTCGTCATCCAAAACGGGTCATGATCCCGCGTCGACGGTGAATGAAGACATCCGTAACTGGTGGGTCGCCGGGTCAGCAGAACCCGGCGAGTGGCTGCACCTTGATCTCCACTCGGAACGCACCATCCACGCGATCCAGGTGAACCTCGCAGATGACGATCTCGCCTCGATCGCACCCGAGCCGGATGTGAAGCAGAAATTCGAGTATGAGCAACGGGGACACTTCACAGGTGACCAGCCAACCGAGTTCCGGGTCGAAGTTTCGATTGACGGATCGAGCTGGACGACCGTGGTCGACAACGATGCGGATTCGATCGAAGCCCCTCATGCGTTCGCGGCGCTGGAAAAGGCCGCGCGTGCGCGCTTCGTTCGCCTGACAGGTGGGCGGATGCCGTTCGGTGGCCCGCTGGCCGTCAGCGGACTCCGGATCTTCGGTCTGGGTGACGGCAGCACACCGGCACCCGTAACCCCCGTGGCTTCTCGTCTCGACGAGCTCACGGCGAAGCTAGACTGGGATCCCAGTGACGGCGCCCAAGGATACAACGTGCGCTATGGAATCGCGCCGGACAAGCTTTACAACAGCTGGCTGCTGTACGGGCAGACATCACTTCACCTCCCCAACCTCAACGCCGGTCACTGCTACTGGGTCGCCGTCGATCCCTTCAACGAGAACGGCATCACTACAGGGCAAGCAACTCCGGTAGATGCGGCTTCGGCATGAGGGCCGGCAACGAGGACGAACAGCCAAGGAGGGTTCGTGGATGACTGATGAGCCAACAGTTCGCACGACTGCAGGAGCGGTGCGCGGGGAATGGGTGGATGGTGCTGCTCGTTTCCTGGGCATTCCGTATGCCGAACCGCCGTTCGGAAAACTCCGTTTCCAAAGGCCGGTCCCGCGGCAACCCTGGGAAGGAGTCTTCGAGGCCCGGGAGTACGGTGCCACCGCGCAGCGGAAGTCTTCGGCAGAGAGCACCATCCCCGAGCCGAGCGTTCCCGGAGACGACATCCTGACAGTGAACGTCTTCACGCCGAGCCCTGGGGACCTTGGTGCCGGGCATCCCGTGCTCGTGTGGATTCATGGCGGCGGGTATGTAGCGGGGTCACCTGCGAGTCCCTGGTATGACGGACGCTCATTCTCGCGGGATGAGGTCGTGACCGTGACCGTCGGGTACCGGCTCGGCTTCGACGGATTTGGCTGGCTGCCGGACGCGCCGCAGAACCGCGGGGTGCGCGACTGGGTCCTCGCCCTCGAGTGGGTACGCGACAACATCGCCGAGTTTGGTGGGGATCCCGCCAGAGTCACCATTGCAGGGCAGTCAGCGGGTGGGGGCGCCATCATGACGCTGCTCACGCTGCCCGCGGCCGAGGGGCTCTTCTCCCAAGCGGTCTCGGCCTCGGGAGTACCGGCAGACATTTCGTTGGACAACGCTAAGTCGAAGGGGGAGGAGATCGCGACTCGTCTCGGCATCCCCCTTACGGCCGCTGCTTTCGCCGACATTCCGGAAGCTGAACTCATTGCCGCACAGGAACTGGGGTTCGATGGCGGTGAATTGTCGAACCTGGGTGAGGTGCTCGCCGTGATAGGTGGGTTGAACGGTACCCTCACTCTTGGCCCCGTCGTCGACGGCGATTACGTCATTGACAGCGTGGAGAACGGGATCGCCGCCGGAAGGGGATCCGGCATCCCGCTGATCATCGGCGCCACGCATGACGAATTCGGCGGAGCCTTCACCGCTATTCGTGAGGGGGTGGACCCGACTCCCGCCCACGACGTTCTCACACACATGGGCGTCGACGAAGCGATTATCGATAACTACATCGCCAGCCTGCCCGATCACTCATCGAGTCAGATCGCCGCGCAGTTCGTAACCGACGTCATGTTTCGTGCCCGACTCATCGATTGGATGCGCCTGCGCAGGGGGGCGCCGACCTGGACCTATGACTTTACGTGGAGATCTGCAGTTTCAGGGCTCGCTGAGCATTGCATCGACGTACCATTCATTTTCGACGTCCTCGAAACGGAAGGTGTGGCACGGGCCTTGGGGCAGGAGCCTCCGACCACCCTCGCGGATGCCGTGCATGGCGCATGGGTGAAGTTCATTGAGAGCGGCGATCCTGGCTGGGCTGCCGATCAGGTAACCGTCCTCGACATCACTGCACGGACAGGGGACACGATGCCTGGCGCGCGAGTCATCGCTGCTGCTGTTCGGGTCTGAGACCACGAGTGCGCCCCTGTCGCGGCGCACACGTGGTTTCATCCACTTTCGACCTGATAGGCCCACGCCTTCAGGTAAGTCCCAGGCGACGGCGGATGAACGACCGGATCTCGAGAGTGACGGGGACTTCCTCCTGCGCGCCTCCGAAGCCCGCGTACGCCCGTCGAAAACGTGGAAATCGGCTTAGACACCCGCTTCCCGAAGGCGTCTGTGCACGAGCACGGTGTTGGAGAGGAACAAATCCTTCGTGCCGTCGATGGTCAGGCTGTTCTCGGGGCGACAATCGAACAGCGCCGACTGGTCGATGAGATGACGACGTCGCTCCACGACTCGATGGTGATCGGTGTGGGCGCGCTCGCGGAGAGTCGATTGCCACCCTCGGTCCGATCCTGACGATGGCGGATGCCGCCGCGGGTGCCGCCATCGCTGGCGCGATCTCGCCGCGCGAGGCGCGGTTTCAGATCCGAATAGCCGCTCATTTGCTGGGGCTGCCGGAGGCCACCGTCAACGCCGGGCTCGCCGCCTCAATGGTCGACGACGCCTCCGCTAGGGAATAGTCGGAATCGGTGAGGGCTGCTAGCGGGCACATCAGCGATCGTGCACGGCGGCCAACCTCGTTCTCTCCGGTTCAGATCGGAGCAGCGGCGACACCGCCGCCTCGGACGGCGAGTCCTTGGGCGGCACGCCCGGTGAAACACGATCGCGCGTTGTTACGTGACAACAATCACTTGACGCGCTATTGTTGCGTAACAACACCTGCTGACATTCGCTGGCAAACCGATTCCGGTCGCCCGTTCTGCTCGGCATTCACGACGATGGAGTTCTGATCGCCGTCTGGTGCAGCGCCAACCCGCAGTCTGCGGGCGCTGCGGTCGACGACGCCGATCGCTCCCCGGACCCGCCCGAAGGGGAGACCGACCACATGACGCTCACATCCAAGAACACCATCCAAGAATGGCTCACAGACCCCGTCGGCGGTCCGATCCTCCGCGGCGTACTCCAGCGTGCTGGGCAGGGCGAGGAGGCTCTCTCGAGCGCGGGGGGACTGAGCCTGCGGGCCCTGTCCGATGTCGCCGGCGAGGCGTTTCCACGCGAAGTCGTCCACGAGCTCGTGCAGCAGGCAAACGGCGGATCGACTCCGCCCGAGGAGACCGAAGATGACCTCGCGGGCACTGGCTCCCAGCGCTTCGCCGGGAGGACCATCATCGTCACCGGAGCTGGCTCCGGCATCGGACGCGCCACCGCTCAACGGATCCTAGCCGAAAGTGGGAGAGTAATCGCGGTCGACGTCGCCTCAGCAGGCATCGGCGCGCTGGCCGAGGCCGCAGCTGAAGGCTCGGTCGTCGCCGTCACGGCAGATATAACCTCGCCGGCCGGGGTGGCCTCGATCATCGAAGCGGCGGGGTCGAGCATCGATGGTCTCGCTAACATCGCCGGGATCATGGACGGCATGACGCCGCTGCACGAGACGGATGACGCTCTCTGGCGCAGGGTTCTCTCCGTCAACGTTGACGGCACGTTCGCGCTCAGCCGCGCCGTACTCCCGTCGATGCTGGCACGAGGCCGCGGATCGATCGTCAACATTGCTTCTGAGGCGGCCCTGCGTGGTAACGCGGCGGGGACCGCCTACACGGCGTCAAAGCACGCCGTGGTCGGCATTACCAAGAGCTCTGCGTTCCTGTACGGGCCCTCTGGCATTCGCACCAACGCGGTCGCTCCTGGCCCCACCGCGACTGCTATCCAGGGATCTGTGGCTTCCGAGTTCGGGATCGAGCGGCTCGGACCGTTCATGGCGCTGATCCCGCCGATCGTCACGGCGGAGACAATGGCCGCGTCCATCACTTGGCTGCTGAGCGATGACTCCGCGAACGTGAACGGCGTCGTGCTGGCGTCGGACGGCGGCTGGTCGGTGCAGTAAGGCAGTACCAGGACGATGACAACCACCACTTGCCGGATCGACCCGAATGGGAGAATGACCCCGAATGACTGACACCACCGCACCCAGCGTGCCCGGCCCCAGCAACGAGACCGCCCGATTACGTCTGCGCGCTGATCAGGCTACGACGCCGATCAGCCCGACCTTGTACGGCCTCTTCCTCGAAGACATTAACTTCGGCTGCGACGGCGGGCTGACCGCCAACCTCGTCAACAACCACAGCTTCGAGGGCGTCTACCTTACTAACGGCACCCTGCCGTACGCGCCACTTGACTTGATACCCGACGGCGCGCGTGAACGTTTCGCCGCAATGGCACCGGAGGACCTGCCGCTACCGCCAACCACCCCCGCAGGCAGGCACCTGGACCAGTTACGACACTGGAGCATCGACGGTGGACGCCTGGAATCCTCCCGCCAAAGCGCTGCCACTCCGGGAGCCACCTTCGCGCGAGTCCACGTGGACGATGAGCAGGCCACACTCGAGAACCAGGGCTACCCCGGCGGATTTCCCGGCATGGCCTTGGACGCCGAACGGCCGATGGTACTGAGCGTACTTGCCCGCACCGATGCATTCCGCGGAACGCTCCAAGCCCGCCTCGTCGGCGCCGACGGTACCGTCTTGGCATCTTCTGCGATACAGCTGGATGCTCAAGGATGGCAGCCGTGCCACGTCAAGCTCGCCCCCGCAGCCACCATGCTGGGCTCATTGCAGATAGTCGTCACCGGCGTCGGCTCCGTCGACATCGACGAAGTTCAACTGGTGCACGAAGATCACTGGGGCGCCGGCGACCCGCGCTGGAGCCAAGGAGTACTTCGGCGCGACCTCGTCGAGGCACTTGGAGCGCTCGCTCCGCGTTTTCTCCGCTTCCCAGGCGGTTGCATCGTAGAGGGCTGCGGCGACGGCAGCCACTTCGACTGGAAAAAGACCGTCGGGCCCCCCATTACCCGCCGTGCCGAGTACAACCTCTGGGGTCAGTCACGCACAGACGGCGACTACAGCCAAAGCAACCAGATCGGCTTCTACGAGTACTTCCTGTTGTGCGAAGACCTGGGCATGGCGCCGATACCCGTTGTCTGGGCAGGAGACAGCTGCCAGACGCGGATGGACGAGCATCTGCCGTTGGAGAGCGCCGAGTTCGCGGCAGTGGTTCAAGACACCCTAGACCTCATCGACTGGGCAACCGGCGATCCGAGCGTGAGCCACTGGGCTGCGCTCCGCGCTGCCGCCGGCCACCCGGAGCCGTTCCCGCTCCACCACCTCGGCATCGGAAACGAGAACTTCGGCCCGGAATACCTGGCCCATTTTGAACGGATCAAAAACGCCGTCGATCGAGCCCACCCCGGACTGACCGTCATCGTCAACGGAGGAGTAATCCGACCGGGGGAGAAGGCCGATCCAGCGTGGACGATCTGGGGCAAGGATCAGGGCGTCCTGATCGACGAGCACTTCTACAACGCTCCTGCCTGGTTGTTCAATTCAACCGAACGCTACGACGCCTACCCCCGCGGAGGTGCCAGTGTCTTCCTCGGGGAGTACGCCGCACACGTCGGATACGACCTCGGAGACCGGCACCCGGCCGTGCCGGAGGACATGATCTCGCCAGAGCCGAACACCTGGCTCAGCGCCCTGGCCGAGGCGGCGTTCCTTACAGGCGTCGAACGCAACGCGGACGTCGTCGCGTTCAGCTGTTATGCCCCGCTGCTCAACCTCGTCGGACACGGACAGTGGCCGCACTGTCTCATCGATTTCAGTCCTAGTCACGTCGTTCGTACCGCCAACTACCTCGTCCAGCAGTTGTTCGCCACCCGCATCGGTGAGCATGTCGTGCCGGTAGAAGGAGGACTGCCTGCGAATGTCTTCGCCTCGGCCAGTGTCGGTGACGGAGTACTGCACCTGAAGCTGGTCGCGATCGGCGCTGATCCTGTCTCGCTAACTCTCGCGATCGACAGGGTACAGGACGGCACCGCTACCGCCAGCGTGATCGGCGGCCCGCTCGAAGCGGTCAACCGGCTCGCTTTCGAGGGTGAGCCGCGGATGGAGGTGGAGCCGCGGGCAGTAGACCTTGAAGTCCGTGGAGGGTCAGTCGAGCTGATCCTGGATCCGACCAGTGTCCTCGCCGTCTCGTTCGCGATCGTTCCGCTCGGTCCCGTCGAATGATCGGCGACAGCGGGCGGCCCCACGTCACGTCGTAGCAGATATCACAAGAGAACAGCATGTTTTTCGGCTTTGCATATGATAAAGTTCGCAAACACTTAGTGACACGTGTTACCAAGTCACTTTTTGGATGAATTTGACCCCGGCTACCGGGGTACCGACGAAACTCACCGAGACAAGGAAGTCAATGAAATGAAGATTGCATTAGCACTGAGGACGGTGGCGGTCGCCGCCGTCACCGCGATCGCAATGGCGGGCTGCACCGCCGGCGGGACGTCAGACGAACCGAGCGGGGGTAACGAGACCCTGCGCCTGTCGCAGGGCGGCACTCCCTCGAACTTCACGATCGGCGAATGGGGCGGTGGTGAGAACATGCTCTCCACTGCGGTCTACGACACGGTCATCACGATGGGCGTCGACGGCAAGCTCCTCCCAGGGATCGCCAAGTCCTGGCAGTACGATGACAGCCGCACCAAGTTGACCCTCGACATCCGTACCGGGATGAAATTCACCGACGGTGAGGCACTCGACGCGGAGGCGGTGTCGGCCTCGCTCGAAGCCCTGAGGAAGGGGACGGTGAGCCAGGCCGCGTGGGCGAGAGTCGCGTCAGTGGAGCCCACGGACGATTCGACCGTCGTCGTCACGCTCTCGGCCCCCGACGCCGCGTTCCTCCCCGCTCTGACCAACTCGAACGGCGCCGTCGGTGCCCCTAAGACGCTGACTGCCGAGAGCTCGCAGCTCAAGCCCGTCGGTTCCGGGCCGTACACCCTCAATGACCAGAAGACGGTGGTGGGCTCGAAGTACGTCCTGGACCGGAATCCGGATCACTGGAACGTAGCGTCCTACCCCTTCGAGCACGTCGAGGTCTCAATCCTGGCCGACCCCACCGCTGCGCAGAACGCGCTCCGGTCGGGTCAGCTCGATGTGCTGGGCGCGGCTGAGAACGCGGACCAGTACCCCGCCGCCCAGTTCAACTCCGGAGAGAACAAGCCGACTTCCCTCGCCGTCCTGTGGCTCTCCGACCGTGCGGGGACGATCGTGCCCGCCCTGGCCGACACGCGCGTCCGCCAGGCGATCAACCTCGCGTTCGACCGCGACACGATCGCGTCGAACCTGATCGGTGAAGGGTCCTCGGCGACCAACCAGGTCGTCAGTGACATCGACTCCGCCTTCTCGAAGGACCTTCTCGATGTCACCCGGTATGACGTCGATAAGGCCAAGAAACTGATGGCAGAAGCCGGATACGCGGATGGGTTCAGCGTAACAATGCCGAGCACCCCCTATTCGGTTCAGTACGAGTCCGTCATGACCCAGTCCCTGGCGGACATCGGCATCACGGTCAACTACGAGTCCGTCGCGCTGACCGACTTCTTCACGAAGGTCGCCACCAAGAACTACGCGATGTACTTCATGTACAACGGGATGGCCTCCAACAACGCCGTCGACATCAAAAACTCGCTCGGCGGCATCTTCGACCCCTTCGGCTCCGCCACGCCGGAGCTCACCCAGCTGATCGCCGCGGCGGACGCTGCTTCCGACGAGGAGCAGGGCGCGGCCTGGGGCGATGTGAACGAGTACCTCGTGCGGAACGCCTGGAATGCGCCGCTCAACCAGGTCAACGGCTTCTGGGTCGCCTCGAAGAAGGTCACGTTCACCGCGCCGACGCAGTACAACCTCAACCTGCTTCCCTACGCGCCGGCCGGCGCGTAGCGCTCATTCCTATCGAGTGGCGCGGGGAGGTCCTTCCCGCGCCACTCCGGGGGTCATTATGCTGACATACCTGCTGCGTCGCCTCCGCGACGGGCTCATCCTCATCTTCATCGTGACGGGCATAACGTTCTTCATGACCTACGGCGCGAACCTGCCGGTCGCGTTCAACATCCTCGGCCCCTCGGCCACACCTGAGCAGATCACTCAGCTGAACGCCCAGCTCGGGCTCGATCGCCCCGTGGTCGAGCAGTACTGGAGTTGGCTCGCCGGTGTGTTCCACGGAGACCTCGGTACCTCGTACTTCACAAGCGAGCCGGTCGTGACGTCTCTCTCGACGCGGCTACCGGTCACCCTCTCCGTCGTGCTCGTCGCGTCGGTCATTGTGATCCTGCTGAGCACGGTCCTCGGAGTGGTATCCGCGGCCCGAGGCGGAATCGTGGACACGTTCCTCCAGGGCATCTCCACCATCGCGTTCGTCTTCCCGGGGATCGTCCTCGCGATCGTGTTCGTCTACGTGTTCGCCATCCAGCTGGCGTGGGTGCCTGCGGTGGGGTTCACTCCGCTCGCGGAGTCGCCATCCGCCTGGTTCGCGTCCATCGCGCTCCCCTCCCTTTTGCTCGCCATCGGCGGAATCGCGTCCCTGGGTGCCCAGATACGCGGGGCGATGTCCGACCAGCTCGAGCGGGACTACGTCCGGACCCTCCGAACGCGCGGCGTCTCGGAGGGGAAGATCCTCCTCAAGCACGCGCTCCGCAACGCCGCCGCCCCGGGACTCACCGTCTTCTCGCTCGAGTTCATCGGCATGTTCGGCGGAGCGCTCTTCATCGAGAAGGTCTTCGCGCTCCCCGGCTTCGGCACCTTCGGGTACCAGTCGTCGATCCAGGGAGACCTCCCCGCGATGATGGGCGTCGCGCTCTTTGCTGTCGGCCTCCTCGTCGTCGTCAACCTTGTCGTCGACATCCTCAACGGATGGCTTAATCCGAAAGTGAGAACCCAGTGACCACCGCAGCCGACCTCGCAACCGTTCTTCCCGATGCGCCAAGTGCCCGCCGCCCGGCGGGGGTGTTCATGCGCCTCCTGCGCAAGCCTCTCGGGGCCATCCCGCTCCTGATCCTGGTCGTGCTGATCGTCCTGGCGATCCTGGCACCCGTGCTCAGCACGCATTCCCCTACCTTCGCCTCCCTGGAGCAGGTGGACGCCCCTGCGGGTACCCCCGGGTGGCCCCTTGGCGCCGACCAGTACGGTCGGGACATCTGGGCGCGCGTCCTCACCTCCCTGCAGGTCTCGTTCATCTCCGCAGTGCTCGGCGCGGGCATCGCCGTCGTCGTCGGGACGACGTTCGGCCTCATCGCCGGGTACGTCGGGAAGCGAACCGACGCGGTGTCGTCCTGGGTCTTCAACCTCGTTATGAGCTTCCCTGGGATCGTCCTGCTCATCGTGCTGTTTCCGGTCACCGGCGGCACGTATCAGGCGACGATGCTCGTCTTCGGCTTCCTTTTGTCTCCCGGCATTTACCGCCTTGTCCGCAACCTCGTCCAAGGAGTGCGCAATGAGCTGTACGTCGACGCGGCACGCGTGGCAGGCCTGTCGAACCGAAGGATCCTGACACGCCACGTCCTGTACGTGGTCCGCGGGCCGATCGTCATCGCCCTCGCCTTCCTCGCCTCTGCGGCGATCGGTGTGCAGGCGGGCCTCGCGTTCCTCGGCTTCGGCGCGGTCAGCCAGCCGAGCTTCGGGAGCATGACCTCGGACGCCTTCACCAACATCTACACCGCCCCAGTCCAGCTCGTCTGGTCTGCCGGCTTCCTGGCCCTTCTCAACGGGTCACTCGTTCTTCTCGCCAACGCCTACCGCGATGTCCTTTCCGCTCCCCAGGCGAAGGCCAAGCGCCGGCGCGTCAAGACAGGTGAAGCCGTCGTCGAGAGGGCCAGTGCATCCGAGTCCGCGGGCGACGCTCCCAGCGCCCCGTCGGCCCATGGTTTGCTCCGGGTGCGGGGGCTGCGCGTGAGCTATCCGCAGTCGGACGGGAGCATGAAGGACGTCGTCCGCGACGTCTCGCTTGATATCGCTCCCGGCGAGATCGTCGGACTCGTTGGTGAATCGGGCTCGGGCAAGACGCAGACGGCCTTCTCAATCCTCGGTGTCCTCCCCAAACAGGCTGCAGTCGTCGCTGGCGCCCTCGAACTCGCCGGAGAGTCATTGCTGAGAAAAGACGCCAGAGGAATGCGCCGCCTCAGGCGGGGAGTCATCTCGTATATCCCGCAGGAGCCCATGTCCAACCTCGACCCGTCGTTCACCGTCGGCAGTCAACTGATCGCTGGAATCTCCGCCGCCATGTCGCGCCAGGAGGCAAAGGACACGATCATCGGTCTGCTCGCTCGGGTAGGCATTGCCGACCCCGAACGGACCTACAACTCGTATCCGCACCAGGTATCCGGGGGTATGGCCCAACGTGCCCTGATCGCAGGAGCCGTGGCCTCTCGTCCAAAGCTCCTCATCGCTGACGAGCCTACTACGGCACTCGATGTGACCGTTCAAGCGGAGATCCTGGATCTGCTGCGTGATCTGCAGGCCGAGTACGGCATGGGCGTGCTTCTTGTCACTCACAACTTCGGGGTGGTCGCAGATCTCTGCGACCGCGTGCTCGTGATGCGGGACGGGGAGCTCGTTGAGGCCGGGGGCGTTCGGGAAATGTTCAACAATCCCCAGCATCCGTACACCCAGCAACTCATCGGGTCGATCCTCGACGAGGACACCGTTCGCACCGATCCTCCGCGGCTTTCGACGGAGACGACAGGGAGTACAGAATGAACCCATTGCTCAAGGTCGAGGATCTTCGACTGCGATACCAGGGCCGAGGTTTCCGGCCAAAGACAACCGAGGTGCTACGAGGTGTCTCGCTGGAAATCGCCGCTGGAGAAACGCTAGGCCTCGTAGGTGAGTCAGGGTCCGGTAAGACGACTCTTGGTCGTGCGATCCTCGGGTTGGCGAAACCGACGGGCGGCACGATCAACTTCGATGGGAAGGACATCACAAGGCTCGATACCGCGGGGCGCCGTGGGCTCGCGAAAGACGTACAGGTGATCTTCCAGGACCCTTACACGTCCCTAAATCCGACGCTGCGCATCGACGACATCCTCAGTGAGCCCCTGATCGGGCAGGGCGTCAACCTGACAGAGGCCCGCGCCTCGGTAAGTGAACTTCTGGCTCGGGTGGGTCTGCCGGCGGATGCAGCAAACCGCTACCCGAGGGAGTTCAGTGGAGGGCAGCGACAACGTGTCGCCATTGCACGAGCACTGGCGTTGAAGCCTCGACTTGTCATCTGCGACGAACCCGTCTCTGCTCTCGATCTAACAACGCAGGCCCTTGTCCTCGATCTGCTGATCGAATTGCAGCGCAGCACCGGCGTCGCGTACCTGTTCATCACGCACGACCTCTCGGTGGTGCGCCACATCAGTCACCGTGTCGCGGTGCTCTACAAGGGCGAGATCGTGGAGACAGGACCGGTCGGCGAAGTGACGGACAATCCGCAGAACGACTACACCCGTCGCCTGATCCTGGCTGCCCCGACGGCCGACCCAGACCGGCAACGTGAGCGGCGCGAGGCGCGTCGGCGGCTGTTTGCGGAAACCCGTTGAGCGATTAGATTTCCTACGGGACAAGTCTGACAGCGGGTACCCTGGCTGAGTTTCTCGTACCGTTCAGACGGCCCCGCACACGAAGGCGACGCGCGCGCGATTCATGTCGAGCGCCGTCGCCGTCGTTCGTCCTCGATGGCGACATTCCAGGTTTCCGATGTGCCGGCCCCGGACTTACACAACTCAGCTGGATTCGCCGGGCACCAGCGCTACGAGCGACTCGAGCGCAACTGACTCAGCAGCTTCGACGTTTGGATAGGCGCCGAATTCAGGCCGGCCGAGAAGACGCTTGAGCTCCGACACGAACTGCGCGTTGATCACGGCCATGTTGATCGCGATGGTGGTGAGCCGGGGGGAGACTAGCTGGCCCACGTCGATGCGGTCCACTCCCACGACCGCGACCCGTTCCGGAACGCTCAAACCCAGGCGACGGACGACTGCGAGTACTCCAATCGCCACCTCGTCGTTGTAGCAGGCGATGCCAACCGGCCCGTCGATTTGCTGTAGAACGGGCTCGAGAGCAGCGATGGCGCCCTCCAGATCGATGGGGACCGAAATCACCTGGGGCGCCGGAGCGCCCGCCGCCGCCGCGCCCTCTGCGACTCCCTCGGCACGGTGGATGCCGAAGGGACCGATTCGATCATCGGCGAGGATCGCGTAGAGAAGGCGGCGCCTGGGCAGCCTCAGAAGCTCCTGAGCCTGCATCCGGCCGACGAGGTGATCGAAGCCGTTCACATCGCCAGGAGCTACCGGGATCCTCGGCAGGACCGGGGTACCCGCTGCTTCGAGCTCCGCGATCGTCTCGCGATCAAAGACCGCAAGGTGAAAAACGGCCGCGGGACGGAGATCCAGGATGGTGGTCAACGTCGCCGCGATATCGCTTCCGACGTAGCGGACGAGCGCGTTGAGGCCGAGCCGTTCCGCTTCAGCGGAGAAGTGCTCGATCGTCTCTTGCAGCCGGGTGCCAAAGGTGATGTTGGGCACTACTATCACGATGAGGTCGCTGACCCCCGTGACCAGCGCCCGGCCAGCACGGGACGGGCGGTAGTTGAGCTGGGCGGCCGCCGCTGCTACCCGGTCGCGGGTCTCCTGGGGGAAGCGCGCGTCATTCCCGTTAAGGATCTGGCTGACAGTTGTTCTGGACAGCTTCGCGAGCTTGGCCACGTCCCAGCTCGTAGTGCGAGGGCTTGATCTTCCAGTTGTCATACTTAAAGTTTCCCATACAGCCCGTACCCGTTCCCCATTGGTGAAACGAGACATCAGACCTTCTGCCCGCGGGGTCGGGTGCTGTCTCGAAACCCTGCCAGGCCCCTCACAGAGGGGGCTGGTTGCCCGTGTTGTCGGCCGACCCCAGTCGCAGACGCCAGGACCAGTGGTACTCAGGGTCGGTCAGTCTGAACTCTGCTCGGGTATCGGGTCCGAGTTGGGCTGTGCCGAGGCCTCGGTGCGCAATGTCGAGCTGCACGATGGTCCGACGGCTCTCCGGCAGCTCCCACCAGTGCTTCGCTGCTTCGAGCTCCTGGATGGTGTGGCGTGCGACGGTCAGCTGCATCGGAGAATCGTGTGTGGTGGACACCACTCCGGCCGGGCCGGTGAGGCGCGTTGACAGCACGTCACCGCGGCCGCCGTTCTCCTGCGGGAGCAGGTAGGGCACAGCTGCGTCGTCGATGGTTGAGGTCCATCGGCCCAGCAACGCGGAGGCACGGCGATCGGGATAGTTCTCCCACGGCCCAAGGCCCACCCACTGCACGTCGTCGAAGGTTCCAGCCAATTCGAATTCGACTCCCACGCGGAGCCCGTCCATGGTGCCCTCGGGCAACTGGACGGTTTCAACGAACTCGAAGTCGTTGGGCGATAGCCTTACGATCCGCTGAGTGTGGACCACTTCGTCACCGAAGGCCGTGCGGTAGCGGATGCGGACCAGGACGGCACCGTCCGGCTGGTCGTCGACCGACACGGACTCTTCCGTTAGTTCGAAAAAGCCTGTTCGGACGAAACGCTGATCCAGGAAGAAAGACGTGTCATTGTCCACGAGAGCACGCCACAAATTCAGGCGCGGGGCGACCTTCAGCAGAGGATGCGCGAGCCGGCCGGCTGCCCCAACCGGACGGCCTGAGGACGGCCTGACCTCGAAGCTCCGAGCGGCGCGCGCGCGCGTTAGCTGGTGCTGCGCCAGGACGGTTCCAGCATGCGCCCATGATGTGTCTTTCGCGGTCAGTACGTCCAGTGTGAGCGCCAGTGCGTCGTCATCGTTCAGTCTGGCGCGCAGTAGGTGCGGTATCTCGATGATCGCCGTCTCCCCGGCGCCAGCTCGCGCGTGCACCGCGAACCGCTCTGTCGGTCCTTCTGTCGATTCGACAGCGAAAGCGAATCTGAGCGAGGACAGATCGGCGAACGTCTGGCGATTCAGCACTCTCACTCTTCCGTCGAGCGCGTCTTCGATCGGCGAGACGATTCGTACGGGGCTGAAAAGGCCGCGGGCTTCGTAGAGTGCGGGTTTCGGTGTGCCATCGGCGAAGACGATGCCGTTCAACACGATCGGTCCGTCGTTTGGTTCGTCGCCGAAATCGCCGCCATATCGGTAGTGTCGGTCGCGGTAGAGGTCAAGGGCGTGATCCTTGAACTCCCAGATGAATCCGCCCTGCACACCGGGGAGCGACTCGATCGAGCGCCAGTAGTCCGCCAGTCCCCCGGTGGAGTTGCCCTGCGAGTACGCGTACTCGCACATGATCAGCGGCCGGTCCGCTTCCGGATGCGCCGAGAAGGCCTCGAGGGCGGAGACGGGCGGGTACATGGGGCAGACGATGTCGGTGGCGGCGCGGCCCCCGTGCCAGTCGGCTGCGATCGCCCCCTCGTAGTGCAGAGGGCGGGTGGGATCGTATCCACGCACCCAGGCGGCCGCGGCGTCGTGGTTTACTCCGTAACCGGTCTCGTTCCCCAGCGACCAGGCGATCACCGAGGGGTGGTTCTTGTCGCGGATCACCATGCGTGACACG
The DNA here is from genome assembly GCF_001238605.1 of Arthrobacter sp. ZBG10. Taxonomy (NCBI): domain Bacteria; kingdom Bacillati; phylum Actinomycetota; class Actinomycetes; order Micrococcales; family Micrococcaceae; genus Arthrobacter; species Arthrobacter sp. ZBG10. The sequence goes on from NZ_LFQH01000040.1 coordinate 24,294, forward strand.
CGGTCGACGAACGCCTCCAGATAGCGGTGGTCGTTGCAGATCTGGTTGGCGAACGCATGACCTTCGATGTCGGCCTCATCGAACACGTAGAGGCCGAGCTCGTCGCAGAGGTCCAGGAACACCGGGTCGTTGGGGTAGTGCGAGGTGCGAACGGCGTTGAAGTTGAAGCGTTTGAGTAGCGACAGGTCGGCGAAGTGGTCCTCGCGACTGAGGACGCGACCGGTCTCCGGGTGGAAGTCGTGACGGTTGACTCCCTGGATCCAGATCCGACGACCGTTCACCAGAAGATCCCGCCCGACGATCTCCACCCGGCGGAACCCCGCGCGGATCTCGGTGCGATCGGCGACGACGCCGTTCGCGTCGACGAGCTCGACGAGGACGGCTTCCAGGTGAGGCGTCTCCGCGGACCACGGGTCGACGACGAGATCGACCAGCTCGATGATCGCGGCGCCGGGGCGTTCGGCAGGGTGCATCGCCGCGAGCGAGGCGGCGGCAGCGGCCGCAGCTTCGGGCGGCAAGGAGGCCTTTGCTGCGTGCAGGCTCATCAGGTCCATGATCCCGTCGGGCATCAGCGGTGCCGGGGGTCGGGTGCGATCCGCGGAGCTGGGCGGGATGGTAAGCGCGGTCTGGCGCGTGCCGACAGGACTCTCGACCGCATTGCCGGCGACGCTCACCCGGACCGAGTGCGTCCTCTCGAAGCTCTGCTCTGCACCGCTGACCGTGGCCACGATGCGAGCCGAGCCGAGCTGGGTGTCGGGGTCGTAGTCCGCGACCACCTTCACATCCTGGAGCCGTACTCGCGCTAGCCGTTGAAGCTGTACCGAACGGCTCAGGCCCGACTGCCACCACTGATCCTGATCCTCAAGGTAGGTGAAGACAGACCACTTCGCGACGCGCAGCTCGATCTCGTTGGTGCCGTCCTGCACTTCGGCGGTGATGTCGAACTCAGCGGCGAGGTGCGAGTCGGTGCTCTCACCCGCCAGCGTGCCGTTCACGCGTACCTGCAGGTAGCCCTCGGCTGCGCCCACGTGGAGCACCACGCGATCCTCCCCGATTTCACTCAGCTCGAACGACCGGCGGTAGACGCCGGTCGGATTCGCACTTGGAACGCTCGGAGGCACGAGGTCGAAGGGCATTGTGATGTTTGTGTAGTGCGGGCGGTCGCTTGCCTCGCGCATCGTCCACAACTCAGGAACGGTTACGTCGAGCCAGCTATCGCCTAGAGTGGCTTCCCAGGACGGAAGAAGCTGGAAAGACCACGGCCCGTCCAGATCGAGATCCGGTGTGCGACGGATCGACGTCATCGGAAGACGACGGTATGAGACCACCCCGGCTTCGGGTCCGAGTGGGCTGTTATCAAAGGTATTCATGGGGTCTCCTTCTCAGACCAAATTGGATGAACTGACGATCTCTAGTTCGGACGTTGCGCGGATATCATCCGAGGCGAAGCCCACGCTCAGCGTCACTCGTCCTGCCTCGATCACTCGCCGGTTGTCGATGCCGGTGAAAGCAAGTCGCGCTACTGGCGCCGAGAGAGCGATCGTTTTCTCCTCACCGACGTCGAGTGTTACTCGTTCGAAGGCGACGAGTTGACGCACGGGGCGTACTACCGTGGCCTCCTCGTCCCGGGCATAGAGCTGAATTACTGTGTCGCCAGGCTGAGACCCGCTATTGCGGACCTTGACCGTCAATGCAAGTTGCCCGTCAGGGTCCACTGTCGACTCGGAACCTTCCACCGTCAGGTCGAAGTCGGTGTAGGACAGCCCGTGCCCAAAAGCGAAGAGCGGGCTTTGCGAGACGAGGTCGTTGTAGCCGTGGCGTGTGCCGGTCGGGTGGTCATAGCCGCTGCCGAAGTGATGACCGTGATAGATCGGGATCTGCCCGATGGAGCGTGGGAAAGAACTGGGAAGCTTGCCGCTCGGGTTCACTTCGCCCATCAACGCCCGCGCAATTGCCTCCCCACCCTCTTCGCCCAATAGAGGTGCGACGAGCAGTGCGTTCGAGCCCTCCGCGACCTCGGTGAGCACCAAGGGCCTGCCCGTGACGACGACGCTCACCACGGAAATCCCGGTTTCGGCCAGGAGCGATACGAGCTGTTCCTGGTTCCCAGGGAGCCGGGGTTCGCTGGTGGACTGTCCCTCGCCGGCGGTGTTGTTGCCCACCCAGCCGGTGCGCTCGCCCAGCGCCGCGATCACGAGATCTGCGCCGCCGACGGCGCTGGCCACTGCGGCCGCGTCGAGAGGAACTGCCCCGGGGATCAGATCACCAAGTTCAATGAAGGAGACGTCAGTTCGGTGGGCCCGAAGCGCCTCAAGCAGGGTGACGGCGTGCGGGTGGAGCCGCTGCGCGGCCTCCTCGAACGTCGGCTCGATTCCCGGCAAGCGTGCCTGGAAGATATCGGTGAAGATGGCCTCCTCGGCGCTGATCCCGGGAATCTCCCCGTTCCGGAGCGCCATCGAGCCGCGCATCATCTCGATGTTCGACACGGACGTGTAGGCGCCGAAGTGGATGCGGAGTTCGTTCGCAGCAGGCCCCACGATCACGATCTTTGTCCGGTCATCAGTGATGGGCAACGCGCCGTCGTTGCTGAGAAGCACAAGGGACTGATCGGCGAAGGTTCGCCGTACTTCGGCCGCTTCTTCACGGTCCATGCGAGGAGTGCTTCCCGTCCGCCTGAACTCCGGAATCAGTCCAGCTCGCGATTTCGCAACGAGAGTACGCTCAACTGCGACATCGACGTGGCGTTCGTCCAGGCGTCCGGACTGAACCTCTTCCACGAGCATCGCATACTCTTCGCCGCCAGGGAGGTCCGCATCAAGTCCGGCTTCGAGCGCTTGACGTGCCGCAGCACCAGGTTGCGGAGCGGTGTGATAAACGGTCCGAAGCATCGCGATCGACGAATAGTCACTGACGACGGGTCCGGAGAACCCTAGTTCTCCGCGCAGCAGGTCAGTCAGCATCCACCGGTTGGCAGCTGCGGGCACACCGTCGACTTCGTTGTACGAGTTCATCATCAGCGCGAGATCGGCTTCAGCGATGGCTCGTCGGAATGGTTCAGCGTACTCGTCCACGAGCGCCCGGCGGCCTAGCTGCGTGATGGCCTGGTTGAGACCCCCCTCAGATGCGCCATAGCCGAGGAAGTGCTTGCCAGTGGCGAGGACTGGACGTTCGCCATTGCGGCCCTGGATGCCTTCGACGAAAGCCACTGAGCACTGCGCCACGAGTTCGGGATCCTCGCCGTAGGTTTCATGCACCCGACCCCAGCGCGGATCGCGCGCCAGATCCATCACCGGAGAGAAAACGGCGTGGCCGCCGATTTGCTCGGTCAACGCCGAACTGACCGACGCAGCGCGGCGGATGAGCCCGGGGTTCCACGAGGCCGCCTGAGCCCAAGCGGTCGGGAATTGTGGCCCGGAATCGTGCACCACGCCGTTGATCGCCTCAAAGTGCACCATCGCACCGATGCCGAAAGGGGAGGTCTCGCGCACGTGATGCTGGATCGCGTCGAGCTGCAAGCGCAACTCATCTGCTTGCTCCGCGAGGAACCATGCCATCGAAATGTGTCCAACTCCATGGGGTCGGATGATCGATACCCGCGATGGGTCGAGTCCTTGGCTCTCTGGCGTAGCAACAAAAAGCTCTGTCGCGAACAGGCCGCGAAGCTGAGCAACCTTCTGCTCCAGCGTCATCTTTCCCACGAGGCGGGCGGCGTCGAACGAGCTCATGAATTGTCCTTATCTGTGCGTTGCGCGTCTACAAATGTTCTCCGGCGCGCGTGGGGCAGGGGAAAAGGGAGCCGGCTCCTGACGCGAACTACGAAACTGCCGCGCCCGAGAGGAACTTCCGCGGGAGATCAAAACTCCAAGGTCGGGATCGCCGGGCAAAAGGTGCTGGCAGCATATGAATGCTGCTGAGAAACTTCGGTGTTCCTCGTCAAGCGACACTACCGTCGAAAGGACCAATTGTCACGTAACAACTCGCTTTTCTGGTTCTGGCAAGGGGATCGAAAAGTGGGGAGATTCGAACCGTCGGAGCACCAGGAGTTGACGGCAGGCCCGAATGCGGGGGAGTCCGCCTTTGGCTACCTCGGGCCCATTCGAATCGCTCCGTCAAGGCGGATGGTTTCGCCGTTGAGCATTGGGTTGTTGATGATGTGGGCTACCAGATCGGCGTACTCGGAGGCTTTACCAAGTCTGGAGGGGTGCGGGACTTGCTGGCCGAGAGATTTTTGCGCTTCCTCAGGGAGGGCCGCCATCATGGGGGTTTCGAAAAGGCCGGGGGCCACCGCCATCACGCGGATAAGGTGACTGGCCAGTTCCCGCGCCAAGGGCAATGTCATTGCTGCGACACCGCCCTTGGAAGCGGCATACGCGGGCTGGCCGATCTGACCATCGAATGCGGCCACCGATGCCGTGTCGATGATGACCCCGCGTTCACCGTCGACGGCGTCCGTTACGGCAATCTTTTCCGCAGCAAGTCGGATGACGTTGAAGGTGCCAATCAAGTTAATGCGGACCACCCGTTCGAAGTCGGCGAGAGGCAGGGCCCCATTGCGGCCCAGGACCCTGCCTGGATCGACGATGCCTGCGCAATTGACGACAATGCGTAGAGCTCCCAGTGAGGCCGCGAAATCTACCGCAGAGCCGATCTCCTCGGCGGATGTCACGTCGGCAGGCATGAAATGCGCGCGACTTCCGAGAGCCTTCGCTACAGTCTCGCCCTTTGATGACGGGAGGTCTACCACCACCACGTGAGCTCCCTGGCGATGCAAGGCATTGGCGGTGGCTTGGCCGAGCCCGGAGGCCCCTCCCGTGATGAGGGCAACTGCTCCGTTGATGTTCACGACGTTCTCCTGCCGGTCAAAGGTACTTGGTGTTCTGTCAAAACCCGTCAGCGCGTCGCTTTCGCAGGACGTACCGCTGCAACTTCCCCGAGGGCGTTTTCGGCAAATCATCAACGAAGTGAATGTGTCGGGGGTAGGCATGGGCAGCGAACTGCGTCTTGACGAGCCTTTGAAGCTCGAGGACAAGGTCGTCGCTGCCGGCAGTCCCCTCCACAAGCACAATATATGCTTCCAGGACCTCGCCACGGAGTTCGTCGGGAGCGCCGATGACAGCACATTCCTGGACGGACGGGTGCCCTGCGAGGATGCTTTCTACATCGAAGGGTCCGATTCGGTACCCGGCCATGATGATGACGTCGTCATCTCGGGATGAAAAGTAGTAGTTTCCCTCCTCGTCCACTTTGCCGGCGTCTCCGGTGAAGTACCATCGTCCATCGTGGCTGAACCGTTCAGCGGTCTTTTCCGGAGCGTCCTTGTAACCGGCGAACCACATGAGGGGACTACCTGCGACGTTGACGGCTACGCGACCCATTTCACCTGCTGCTGCAGGTTCATCGCTGTTGTCTTGAAGGACAGAGCAATTCCAACCGTGTAGGGGCTTCCCCATGGAACCTGGCCGAAGTTCGTCCCTGACGGCGTCGTGCCAGGCGTTGACGATCATCATTCCGTGTTCAGTTTGGCCGTAGTGGTCCCTTATGGGGATGCCAAAAGTCTCCTCAGCCCAAGTGATGACCTCTGGTGTCAACGGTTCTCCAGCGGAGGATGCACGACGTAGTCGAGGAGTTTTCGGTGAGGCTTTTGTTGCTGATCGCATGGTCCGATACACCGTGGGTGCCGCGGCGAAATTGGTGACGCCGAAGCGGTCCAAAACATCAAAGGTGAGTTCAGGGGAGAAGCCTGCGTGCAAGAGCAGACTGCGCCGGCCAGCTGCTAGAGGTCCCAGGATCCCGTAATAGAGGCCATAGGCCCAGCCTGGGTCTGCGGCGTTCCAAAATACGTCATCCGCTTTTACGTCCAGTCCGAGTTCAATGTACTGGCGGAAGGAGGCCAACGCCCGAACCGGGACGGGGACGCCTTTCGGCGAACCGGTGGTGCCGGAGGTGAAGATCAGGACCAGGGTACCGTCTCCTCCGATGGCTTCCGCGGGGATGCCCGGCCTTTTGATTGTGAGGAGCGTGGTGAGGGCGAGATCGGGTGCTGAAGCACTCTCCCCAGTCACGATGACGGTCGCCGTTGTGTCGTTGATCTTCTGACGCTGGTCGGCATCAGTAATGATCACTTTTGCCTGTGAAGACGTCAGTCGCATCTCGATTGCCGGCCCTGCGAATGCCGTGAACAGGGGCACATGAACGGCGCCACATCGCCAAATGGCCAGCAGCATCACTACCAAATCGGCAGATTTACTCATGAGCGTGGCCACGGCATCCCGAGGTCCCACCCCCAATTCAGCCAGCGCTGCAGCTCCCTGTTCCGACCGTTCACGCAGTTGTCCGTAGGTGATGTCCTCGCTAGACAGGTCAGCTTCGATGATCGAAAATGCTATGGCATTGGGATCGTGGCTGTCGCAAAGCAGATCAGCAGCACAGGCGTCGTGAGCACCGTACTGAGCAATGAGGGCCGCAACTGTAGGGACCTGAAGGGACATCGATTCTCCTTTGAATGGTGACGTTACCTAAGAATGAAGCGGCGACGTCGGCGCTAACGGGTACCTATTTGCAAGTTGGTGTGGGGGTGGTTTAGGTGGTTTCTCCGTGGATGATGTGGAGGGGGATGGTGTGGTTGTTGGGGGTGTGGTTGTTGGTGGTGGTGTTCGCGATGATGTTGGCGATGGCGGCGTGTGCTGCTCCGCCGATCGGGTATCCGATGGTGCTCAGTTGCGGGATCATGATTTGGGATAGGGGGGTGTTGTCGACCCCGATGAGGGCCACGTCGTGGGGGATGGTGCGGCCGCGTAGTTGGGCTGCGGCTACGAGTGCCGTGGCGACGTCGTCGTTGTAGCAGGCGATGGCGAAGGGTGCTTGGCCCATGGAGTCGAGGGCTGCGAGTGCTTCTTCGCGGTTGATGCCTAGTTTGAGGGTGAGGGGGGTGGGGAGGTTGTGGTCGCGGCATTCGTCGCGGACGCCTTGTTCCCGGTCGGCGCCGAAGGGGTCTTGTCGGGTGTCGCTGAGGTGGGCGTAGGCCAGTCTGGTGTGGCCGCGGCTGATCAGGTGACTGGCCTGCAGTCTTCCGATGTCGTAGTCGACGCTGTGATGGTCGGCTGGGGGCACGGGGTCGAAGAACTCCACTCCGCGGGTCTGCAGGATCTGCCGCTCTTGAGCTGTGAAAGGTGTCAGTGAGAGGACCCCCCGGGGGTTCAGGGACGAGATCAGCCGATCGAATGATTGCGGGGAGTGAGTGGCCAGGCGCAGGACCAGGGTGAGTCCGTGCTGGGCGAGTTCTTCGGTCGCGCGCTCGAAGATGTCTTGGAGGTTCCCGCCGAACGTTGTGTCGGGGATCAGGGCGATGACGAGGTCGCTGGTTCCCCGGACCAGGGTTCTGGCTGCGGCCGAGGGCTGATACCCCAGTTCCCGTGCGACTTGTTCGACTTTTTCGCGCGTGGCGGTGGCGAATTTGTGGCCGCGCCCGTTGAGGATCTCGCTGACGGTCGACCGGGAAACCCCCGCGCCTCGTGCAACGTCGTGACTGGTGGTGACCACGCCCTTCTCCTCCTCTTGGAATTGAAGTCAAGCCTACACGAAGTGTCACGTGACAAAGCCCGCACTCAGCATGTATTGTCACGTAACAACAACGGCTTTCTGATGGATCCCTTACCGGGGTGACTGACAAATAGCCCGCCCGGTTTTCATAACAATGGAGTTCTGATCTATGTCACGCAAACCTGCTGAGGAACCGTTCTCGTCAGCGTCTGCCCCTGCCGGGTATGAGCTGCCGCTGAGCCCGTCGGCGAGCATCCACCTCGGCGCCGAACGCATCGGCAACACCCTGACCGACACCCCAGCCAGCACCCTGGGCGGGGACTTGCCAAGGCTGCGTACCGGTTACCTCTGGGCGATCTACATCGCCCAGATGACGCTCTACATTGCGTTCATCGTGCCCATCGCGTTCTCCCTCGCGATTCGTGTCGCTCAGGTCGCCCCGGAGAACCGCGACGCGATCCTCGCTCTCGCGGTCGGGCTTCCCGGCTTGTTCGTGGTGATCGGCACCCCGATCGTCGGGATCTTCAGCGACCGCACCCGATCCCGCTTCGGCCGGCGACGGCCCTGGCTGCTCCTGGGCAGCATCCTCGGCCTGGCAGGATCGGCAGCGATCGCCCTGACCGGGGACGTCGCAGGATTAGTCATCGGATGGTGTGTGGCCTACACCGGCTACGGCATCGCATCCTCCATGCTGAACACACACCTCGGTGACACCCTTCCCGCCCTCCAACGCGGACGCGTCATGGGAATCCTGGGAGCCATCACCCAGATCGCCCCCATCCTGGGCATCACCGTCGCCGGCACCATGGTCACCAGCCCGATCGGTCTGTTCCTCCTGCCCGCCAGCATCGCCTTCGTCGGGGCCCTGTTCTTCACACTCGTCATGAAAGACCCCCAAGTCACCACCCCGAAACCCGAACTGAAAATCTCCAAAGTCCTCGAAGGCTTCTACTTCAACCCACGCCAATACCCCAACCTCGCCTGGGTGTGGATCAGCAAAGCATGCGTATTCTTGGCCATCTCCATGGCCGGACTCTACGGCGTCTACCTCCTGACCAGCCGCCTGAACATGACCCCCACCGAAGTCGGTGGACTACTTGCCATCACGGGCCTCGCCAGCGTCGCCACCGGCATCCTCGGCGCCGTCGGATCCGGATACCTCTCCGACAAACTCAAAACCCGCAAACCCTTCCTCCTCATCAGCGCCACCACCCTCGGAACCAGCATGATCATCACCGGCACCGCCACCAGCATCCCCCAATACGTCCTCGGAGGCCTCCTGCTCTCCCTCTCCATCGGCGTCTACGGCGCAGTAGACCAAGCCCTCGCACTCGACGTCCTTCCGCGGGACACCGACGAAAACGGCCGCTTCCTCGCCATCATCGGAATCGGCAGCACCCTCCCACAAGCCATCGGCCCCTTCGCCGCCGGCATCGTCCTGGCACTAGGCTCCGGCAACTACACCACCGTCTACATCGTCGGCGCCATCATCGCA
>NZ_LFQH01000041.1:0-45434 GCF_001238605.1 Arthrobacter sp. ZBG10
GCAGTGGTTCCCGAGCCCGCCACGGAGCCCGCGCCTGCCTTGGCGCCCGAACCGGCTGCAACTCCCGAACCGGCTGCAGAGCCTGAACCGGTTGTAGTTCCTGAACCCGCTGCAGCCGCCGCCCACGCCAATGCCCAGGACGAGGCCGAATGGGAAACGCAGTGGTCGGAGGCCAGCCCTGCGGCCGGCTCGGAAGCAGCGGGCAGCCCCGCGCCCGAAGTCCCGGTAAGCGTGGCGCCGGAAGCAACACCCACCCACCATTCCGAATACACGGACCCGCACTCGCCCACGCTGCCCGGAGCAGAGTCCGGCGCAGGCGAGGATGCGGCACCGGATGCAGCCCCACCGGCAGCCGCCGCAGGAACAGTCCGGCCCGACGCGGCCGCCGCAGAGACGGCCGACAGGACAGCATCCTCGGCACTGGTGGAAAACGGAGCCAGCCACCAGCAGGCCGCCGGCGGGCCGTACGGCGAAGGATCAGCAGCTGCCGCCGGCGACGGCACCGGCCCCGGCGGTTTCACCGTCAAGGGGGATGGCGCTGCCATGACCTACTACGAAGAGGGACACCCTGAATATGAGGACGCTGCCGCCAGTGTCTGGTTCGAATCCCCCGCCCACGCGGAGGCTGCCGGTTTCCGCGCACCCCGGCGCCGCCGGCTCTAAGCCGCCACGGCTGCCGGCCGTCCTGGCCGGGCTGGCCTGGCTGGCCTGCAGCCTGTCACTTGTCCTGGCGGGGTGCACCAACACCACTGACAACCGGCCCACGGGCAGCAGCACCGTCCCACCGGCCACAGCCGGCTGGTCGCCTGTTGTCGCGGAACGCCTCACTGTGGGACTGCAGACCCCGTGGGCTGCAGTTTTCCTGCCGGACGGGACGGCACTCATCTCTGAGCGCGACAGTGCCAGGCTCAAGGCCGTCCGCAACGGCGCCGTCACCGTGGTGGGCCAGGTTCCCGGCGTTGCCGCCGGCGGGGAAGGTGGCCTGCTGGGCCTTGCCCTCTCCCCCGGTTTTGCCGCCGACAGGTACCTCTACCTCTACCTCACGGCTGCCGAAGACAACCGGGTGGTCCGGGCGCGGGTGGAGGAAACGGCCGACGGCGGGCTGGCCCTGGGTGCCCCGGAGGCAGTTTTCACCGGCATCCCCAAAGCCGGCACGCACAACGGCGGCCGGATCCGCTTTGGTCCTGACGGCTTCCTCTACGTGGCCACAGGCGACTCCCAACGTCGGGACCAACCACAGGACCCCAATGCCCTGGGCGGGAAAATCCTGCGCCTGACCGCCGACGGACAACCGGCGCCGGGAAATCCTTTCGGCAACGCCGTGTACAGCCTGGGGCACCGCAACGTCCAGGGCCTTGCCTGGGACGGCTCGGGGCAACTCTGGGCCAGCGAGTTCGGTCCGGACAAGGATGATGAGCTGAACCTGATCCTCCCGGGCGCAAACTACGGCTGGCCCGAGGTCACCGGGGCACCGCAACGGCAGGGGTTCCAGGACGCGAAGGCCGTGTGGCCCAGCACTGCGGAGTCCTCGCCCAGCGGCCTGGAAATCATCGGATCGACGGCCTACCTGGGGGCACTGCGCGGGCAGCGGTTGTGGACCGTTCCGCTTGAAGGCAACGCGGCGGGAGATCCTGTGGCCCATTTCACACGGGAGTACGGCCGGATCAGGGATGTTGTGCGGGCGCCGGATGGACGCTTATGGCTCCTGACCAACGGCCAAAACCCTGATTTTGTGCTGATTCTGGCGCTCCAGGGCTGACCCGGGAGCTGCTCCGGACGCCGATTTCACATGCACCGGAAGTTCGTGTAGAGTTTCATGTCGTTGCGGAGATCAACCGGGAAAGAAAAGCCCGGAAAGATCAAGGCAAAGAAGATGCACCTCTAGCTCAATTGGCAGAGCAATTGACTCTTAATCAATGGGTTCCGGGTTCAAGTCCCGGGGGGTGCACCACTGGGAAAACAGCCTCCGGCTTGCGGAAACGCAAACCGGGGGCTGTTTTGTTTGTGCCTACAGCTGCCCGGCAGGCTGCCGGCCAGTCGACGGTCCGGGCACAAAAAAGCGGCCACAGCCCATGAGCTGCAGCCGCGCGCTTCCGGCTCCAACGGCCGGCCAGCAGGACGTTACGGCGTGTTGTCCACCAGCGCAGCGGTACTGGGCGCCACAGCGAACTGGCTGGCCAGTTCGCGGACCACTGCCTGAAGTTCCTGGCGGAGTACATCCGGGTCAATGGAGGCTGAGGCCAGGACGGAGCGTTCCATCTCAACTGCGGCGGAGACGGCTTCCTTGCCACGGTCCGTCAGCGAAACCACGTGGCTGCGGCGGTCCGAGGTGCTGCGGACCCGCACGATATGCCCGTGCGACTCCAGCCGGCTCAGCGTTTTGCCCATGGTCTGGGCCTGGACCCGGACGTATTGTGCAAGCTGGGCCTGCGTCATGGGGCCTTGCGCGTCCAGAACCTCAATGGCGATGACACCGGCGTGCGTCAGGCCGATGGCCGCGAGTTTCTCGTTCCATGAGTGTTCAACGAGGCGCGCGGCAGTGGACAAGAGGCGCCCCGTGGGCCAGTGATCCATATCAGGCATGGAATCAAGTATAACCAACCAGGGATTAGCACTGTCCCCCACCCGTTACTAGGCTGGTGTGTCCCGCACGCGACAAGGAGATAAACAGTGGCTGAAAGACTGACTGCCGGCGACAACGCGCCCGGCTTCACCCTCAAGGATTCCACCGGCAAGGACACGGCGCTGGCCCCCCGGCCCGGCCGGAACACCATCGTCTACTTCTACCCGGCGGCAGCCACACCAGGCTGCACCAAGGAAGCCTGCGACTTCCGCGACAGCCTGGCCTCCCTCCAGTCCGCGGGCTATGACGTACTGGGCATCTCCCCCGACCCGGTCGCCAAGCTGGCGGCTTTTGTCGATAAGGAAGGGCTGACCTTCCCGCTGCTCTCCGACGCGGATCACGCGGTTGCCGAAGCCTACGGCGCGTGGGGCGAGAAAAAGAACTACGGAAAAACCTACGAAGGACTGATCCGGTCCACCGTGGTGGTGGACCCGGACGGGAAGGTATTGGTGGCCCAGTACAACGTCCGTGCCACGGGCCACGTCGCCAAGCTGCGCAAGGACCTGAAGATCGATTCCTGACACGTCGCGGCGGCCGGACACACTACTGCCGCGACGCTACAATGGAACGAAAGCCTCCACCGTCCTGCATTGCACCGCCTGTTGCGGCTAATGGAATTCGGTGGGAGGGCAAGCGCGAGTGGTGAAATTGGCAGACACGCAGGATTTAGGTTCCTGTGCCTTCGGGCGTGGGGGTTCAAGTCCCCCCTTGCGCACACAATGTAAAAGGTCCTCCCGGCAATGTGCCGGGAGGACCTTTTGGTTTAACTTCCATCGCCTGGCCGCCGGCGGGATGGGGATGCCGCGGAATCACGGCCCTGACGGCCCATGGCGGCGGCGTATTCCGTGTTTGAAAAAAAGATTTGGAAATCCACCCATCCCTCTCGGCACAGCTGCCGAATACCCATTGAGACACCGGCCGAGGGGCAGGTGCCCACCAGCCAGATAAACCCGGCAGGGAAACTTCATTTCCTTTCCCGGAAAATGCAATAAACCAAGGAGAAACCAAAATGCAGACCATTAAGCGCACAACTTTCACCGTCGCAGGCGTTGCTGCTGCAGCTCTGCTCAGCCTGACGGCATGTGGTGGAACCAGCACCCCGGCCGCCTCCTCTGCACCGGCGGAGTCGCCGTCCTCGATGGCCACCAGCATGGCACCGTCACCGTCGGCGTCATCGTCGGCCAGCGCCGACACGATGGATCCGGCAGCCAACCTGGTGGGCCCCGGTTGCGCCGGTTACGCCGCACAGGTTCCCACGGGTGCCGGCTCCGTTGAAGGCATGGCCCTTGATCCGGTCGCTGTTGCCGCCTCCAACAACCCCATCCTCACCACCCTCACCGCTGCCGTCTCCGGCAAGCTGAACCCGAAGGTGGACCTGGTGGACACCCTCAACGGTGGCGAATTTACGGTCTTCGCACCGGTGGATGACGCCTTCGCCAAGATCGACGCCGCCACCATCGAAACACTCAAGACCGATGATGCCCTGCTCAGCAAGATCCTGACCTACCACGTTGTTCCCGGCCAGATCACCCCGGACAAGATCGCCGGCACCCACGCCACGGTCCAGGGCGGATCCGTCACGGTTGCCGGCAGCGGCGACGCCCTGACGGTCGACGGCGCCAACGTGATCTGCGGCGGCGTCAAGACCAAAAACGCCACCGTTTACCTCATCGACTCGGTGCTGATGCCCAAGTAAGTCCCGGCCACCTTCGGAACTGCAGCATCACTGAAGCCGGGTCCACTCGCTGGAGTGGACCCGGCTTTGCTGCGCCCGGCGCCGTTCCCCACCTCCGAGGCAGCGGCGGCACCTTCTACTAGACTGGGGTCCGGCCCGCACATCGCGGAGCCGGCAAATCCAGAGGTGATAAACGAGTGCCCAGCAGTACTTCCCGGCGGACGGTGATCAAAAGCGGCGCCCTCCTCCTGGCACTGGGTGTGACCGGATGCACGGGCGTCCCGTCCCCGTCGCCGTCGTCGGGTTCCCCCAGCTCCGCCGCTGCCGCTGAACCCGGCGCCACCTTCAACTTCGGCACGGCCGCGCAGCCCCTGGGGCTCGACCCCGCATTATCCAGCGATGTTGAGTCGCAGCGCATCACCCGCCAGATCCTCGAAGGCCTGGTGGGCGTGGACCAGACCACCGGCAAACCAACGCCCCTGCTCGCCACCGAGTGGACCGAATCCAACGAGGGCCGGACCTACACCTTCAAACTCCGCGGCGGTGTCACGTTCCATGACGGCACACCCTTTGACGCGGAAGCCGTGTGCACCAACTTCAACAGATGGTTCGCGTTCTCCCCGGACCTGCAGCGGCAGGCGCCCGGCAGCTCGTTCAAGGGTGTTTTCAAGGCCCACGCCGATGAACCGGATCTGTCCATCTTCAAAAGCTGCACGGCCCTGGCAGCGGACACCGTGCAGCTGGACCTGACCCAGCGGTTCACTGCGTTCCTGCAGGCCCTGACACTGCCCGCGTTCGCCATCGCGTCCCCCGCTGCCCTGGCCGCCGGCAACGCCAACGTCCTGGACCGGCAGAAAAGCGGCCAGCCGCTGTCTGCCTTCGGCACCAACCCTGTGGGTACGGGCCCGTTCAGCCTCAGCAGCTGGGACGAGGGCAGCGTTACCCTGGTCACCAATTCCTCCTACTGGGGGGACCGCGGCCAGATCGGCACCATCAATTTTATGGCCTACGACCACCCGCAGACCCGCCTCCAGGCATTGCTGGACGGCAAAATCGACGGCTACGACGCCGTGACCGTGGGCAACTTTGACCAGTTGGTCAAGCGCGGCAAGCAGATCGTCCAGCGCGATCCGTTCTCTGTGATGTACGTGGGCATGAACCAGGCAGTCGGCATCCTGGCAAACCTCAAAGTCCGCCAGGCGATCGAGCTGGCCATCGACAAGGAGACCCTGATCCGCAGGTTCTTCATCGACAACACGGCCAAAGCCACCCAGTTCGTGCCGCCCAAAATCAGCGGCTTCAACAACAACGCACCGGAACTTGGGCACGACCTTGCCAAGGCCAAGCAGTACCTGAAGGACGCAGGCTACGCCGGGGAAGAACTGAAGTTCTACTACCCCTTGAACGTCACCAGGCCCTACCTCCCCACGCCGGAAAAGGTGTACGCCGAGATCAGCCGGCAGCTGACCGCTGCCGGCTTGAACATCCGGCCCGTTCCCGTGGAGTGGTCCGAGGGCTACCTCCAGAAGGTCCAGTCCCCCGGCGACCATGCCCTGCACCTGCTCGGCTGGAACGGCTCCTATTCGGACGCGGAAAACTTTGTTGGACCCCTGTTCGGGGAGAAGAACGGCGAGTTCGGCTATCAGGACCCGCAGGTCTTCTCCAAGATCAACAGGGCCCGCAGCATGCCCGAGGGGGAGGAACGGGATGAGCAGTATCACACCATCAATGACCAGATCGCTGCGACGGTCCCGGCCGTGCCCATCGCCTTCCCCATCTCCGCCCTGGCCCTCTCGGACCGTGTGGTCAGCTATCCGGCGTCCCCTGTCTTAAACGAAGTTTTTACAAAGGTCCAACTGAAGCCTTGACGCGCTGCCCCAATTTCAGTATGTAGGCAGACCGGGGATATTCTGTGACAGCCAGAGCCGCTGCAATCGGAGACTGATCGTGACTTTCATTTCCAAGACCCACCATGCCGACGTTGTCCTGATCGGCGGTGGCATCATGAGCGCCACGCTCGGGGCATTCATCAAGCAGCTGGAACCCAATTGGACCGTTTCGCTGTTTGAACGCCTGGACGAGCCGGGGCTGGAAAGCTCGGATCCGTGGAACAACGCAGGCACCGGCCACGCCGCCCTCTGCGAACTGAATTACTCGCCCGCGGCCAAGGACGGTTCGGTGAGCCCGTCGAAGGCGCTGGTCATCAACGAACAGTTCCAGCTGTCGCGGCAGTTCTGGTCCCATCTGGTGGACCAGAAGCTGATCGGCTCCCCCAAGGGCTTCATCAACACCGTGCCGCATATGAGCTTCGTGATCGGCGAGGACCACACCAAATTCCTGAAGACCCGCTATGAGGCGTTGAAGCCGCACCCGCTCTTCCGCAGCATGGAGTACTCCGAGGACCACGCGCAGATCGCCAAATGGGCACCGCTGATCGTCAAGGGCCGCGACCCGAAGCAGCGCGTTGCCGCAACCCGTGCGGCCGAGGGGACCGACGTCGACTTCGGTGCACTCACCCGTGAGCTGACCACGTACCTGGGGAACAACGGCGTCGAAATCAACTACGGCCATTCCGTCACCGGGATTTCCAAGGCGTCCGACGGCGGCTGGGACCTTTCGCTGAAATACCCCAAATCCGGGGAACACAGCAAGATCCACGCCAAGTTTGTGTTTGTGGGCGCCGGCGGCGGCGCACTCCACCTCCTGCAGGCCTCCGGGATCCCCGAGAGCAAGGGCTACGGCGGGTTCCCCGTCTCCGGCCAGTTCTTCCGCTGTACCGATGAGGACATCGCCGCCCAACACAGCGCCAAGGTGTACGGGCAGGCCTCCGTAGGCGCCCCGCCCATGTCCGTCCCGCACCTGGACACCCGGTACGTCAACGGCAAGCGCTCCCTGCTGTTCGGCCCGTACGCCGGTTTCTCCACCAACTTCCTGAAAAACGGCTCGTACCTGGACCTGCCCCTGTCCATCCGGCCCAGCAACATCATTCCGATGCTGGCCGTGGCCAAGGACAACATGGACCTCACCGCCTACCTGGTTAAGGAAGTGGCCAAGCGCCACGGCGACAAGGTCGAGGCCCTGCGCGAGTACTACCCCGAAGCCAAGGACGGCGACTGGGAACTGATCACCGCCGGCCAGCGTGTACAGATCATCAAGAAGGATCCACAGAAGGGCGGCATCCTCCAGTTCGGTACTGAAGTGATCGCCGGCCGCGACGGCTCCATCGGCGCCCTCCTGGGTGCCTCGCCCGGAGCCTCCACCGCTGTTCCCATCATGATCGAACTGCTGCAGAAGACGTTCCCCAAGAACTTCAAGGGCTGGCAGGGCAAGCTCAAGGAAATGATGCCCGGCTACGGCGTCAAGCTTGACGAGAACCCGGAGCTCGCCGCCGAACTCGAGCTGGCCACGGCGTCCTCGCTGCAGCTGGAAGGCGTTTCCGCCGGCCGCTGACCCCAGGTCAGCGCAGGTACCGCAGGGTCCGTTCCCGTTCCCCAACCCACAGGAGACCATGCGATGTTCCGGCTGGCGCACCTTTCACTTGCAAACCGGGCCCTGATCGCACTGATCACCGTTTTCGCCTCCGTCTTCGGCGTGCTGACCATGACGTCGCTGAAGCAGGAACTCATTCCATCAATTGAGTTCCCGCAGATCACGGTGCTGACGGCCATGCCCGGGGCCTCGCCGGAGGTGGTGGACAAGCAGGTAAGCGGCCCGCTGGAAACCGCCCTGAACGGGGTGGAGGGCCTGGAATCAACATCCTCCACCTCCCGCAATGGTGTGTCCCAGATAAGCCTGGTGTTTACGTACGGGTCGAACCTGGACCGGGCCCGGAACCAGATCGACAGGGCCATCTCCAACGCCAAGCGGTCCCTGCCGGACGATGTCCAGCCCCAGGCCATTGCGGGCAGCATCAGCGACTTCCCCATCGTGTTCCTGGCCGTCTCCTCGGACAAGTCCCTGAGCGAGCTCAACGCCGACCTGCTGCGGCTGAGCGTACCCCGGCTGCAGAAGATCGACGGCGTCCGTGGCGCCGACGTGACCGGCGGCGCCACCCAACACATCGAAATCCTGCCCCGGCAGGATGACCTGGCCGCTGCGGGCGCGGGAATCACCGCCATCCGGGACGCCCTGGCGAACAACGGGGCCCTGGTACCCGTGGGGACCGTCCAGGAGCAGGGCAAGACCCTGTCCCTGCAGATCGGCAGCCCGGTGGATTCCCTGGACGCCATCAAGGCGCTGCCGCTCTCCGGCGCCAAGGGTGCTGCCACCATCGGTACGGTGGCGGACGTGTCCTTGAAGGATGACGAGCGCACCTCCATCACCCGGACCAACGGTGCCGAAACCCTTGCCGTCTCCGTCACCAAAAAACCCGAGGGCGACACTGTGGGCATCTCCCACGCTGTCCGCGACACCCTGGCGGACCTTGAGGCCGAACTGGGCTCCAATGCCAAGTTCACGCCTGTGTTTGACCAGGCGCCCTTCATCGAAAAGTCCATCAAAGACCTCACCACCGAAGGCCTGCTGGGCCTGGGGTTCGCGGTGGCTGTCATCCTGGTGTTCCTGATGTCGGCACGCTCCACCCTGGTGACTGCGGTGTCCATCCCGCTCTCGCTACTCATCACCTTCATTGGCCTGTCGGCCACCGGCTACTCCCTGAACATCCTGACCCTTGGCGCCCTCACCATTGCCATCGGCCGGGTGGTGGATGACTCCATCGTGGTGATCGAGAACATCAAACGTCACCTGAGCTACGGCGAGGAAAAGGTCACGGCGATCCTGACCGCCATCCGGGAAGTGGCCGGGGCCATCACCGCCTCAACCCTGACCACAGTGGCGGTGTTCCTGCCCATCGCCTTTGTGGGTGAGCTCGCCGGCGAGCTGTTCCGGCCCTTCGCCCTGACGGTCACCATGGCGCTGCTGGCTTCCCTGCTGGTGTCCCTGACCATTGTCCCCGTCCTGGCTTACTGGTTCCTGAAGAATCCAGGCGCCGCTGCCGTGGGTGCCGTGGCCGGCTCACCAACGGCCCGTACACAGGCAGCCGAGGCACGCGGCAAGGCGCTGGAGAGCGAACAGCGCAGCAGGCTCCAACGCGGCTACCTTCCCATCCTGAACAAAACCCAGAAACACCCCGTCATCACGCTGGTGGCGGCCGTCCTGGTCCTGGGCGCCACCGGCGCCATGACGCCACTGCTGGCCACCAACCTGCTGGGCAACTCCGGCCAGAACAGCCTCACTGTCCGGCAGGTGCTCCCCGCCGGCACCAGCCTGGCGGAAACCAGCGCGGCGGCCATCCGGCTGGAGACGGTCCTCCGGGGCATCGACGGCATCAAGGATGTCCAGGTCACTTCCGGCAACGCCACCGCCGGTTTTGCCGCCCTGACCTCCAGCGGGTCGTCCAATTCCACCTTCACGGTGGTCACCGACGAGAAAGCCGACCAGGAGCTGCTGCAGGAGACGGTCCGCTCCGAACTCACACAGGTCCCCGATTCCGGCAAGGTCTCCGTGGGCACCCAGCAGGGCGGGTTTGGCACGTCCTCCACCGTGGACATCACCCTCAAGGCCGCCACCACGGCGGACCTGCAGGCCGCCAGCGACGCGATGGTGGCGGCAATGACGGGTGTGCCGGGAACCAGCGAAGTGGCAACCAACCTTGCGGCCAGCCAGCCGGTGGTGCAGGTGAAGGTTGACCGCACCAAAACCGTTGCAGCCGGACTGAACGAGGAACAGGTGGCCGGCGTCCTCGCCGCTACCATCAGCCCCGTCCCCGCCGGCGAGGTGCGGATCGACACCAACGATTTCCCGGTCCGGATCGGCCAGGGCACCAAGTTCACCAGCATCGATGCCGTCCGGAACATTCCCCTGCCGGCGGGCCCCGGAACGGTGACCCTGGGCAGCGTGGCAGCCGTGGAGCAGGTGGACGTGCCGGTTTCCATCACCGCCAGCAACGGGCAGCGGACCGCGCGGGTGTCCGTGACGCCGTCGGGATCCAACCTTGGTGCCGTGAATACCGAAGTCCAGGCCCGCCTGGCCGATGTGCAGCTTCCCGCCGGGGTGACTGCCGAAATCGGCGGGGCCACCACCCAGCAGGCCGAATCATTCCAGCAGCTGGGGCTGGCACTGCTCGCCGCGATCGCCATTGTGTACGTGATCATGGTGGCCACGTTCAAGTCGCTGATCCAGCCGCTGATCCTGCTGGTCTCCGTTCCGTTTGCCGCCACCGGCGCCGTGGCGCTGCTGCTCCTGACGGGGGTCCCGCTGGGGTTGCCGTCGCTGATCGGCATGCTGATGCTGGTGGGCATTGTGGTGACCAATGCGATTGTCCTGATCGACCTGATCAACCAATACCGCCAGCCACGCGACGGCCGGCCCGGAATGAGCGTGGCCGATGCCATCACGCACGGTGCCCGGCAGCGGCTGCGGCCCATCCTGATGACGGCCCTGGCTACCGTCTTTGCGCTCACGCCCATGGCCGTGGGGCTCACCGGCGGCGGCGGCTTCATCTCGCAGCCCCTTGCCGTGGTGGTGATTGGCGGGCTCATCTCCTCCACCGCGCTGACCCTCGTCCTTGTCCCGGTGCTGTACCGGCTGGTGGAAGGCCGACGGGAAAGGAAACAGTTGCTGAAGGACCTCCGCCAGCGGCCGGACTACCGGGCGGGCGCCCGTGTGGACAATGAATTCAATGACTGGACCACCGGTATGGTGCCCAAGGTCAGCGGCCGCCGGGCGGCCCCCGGCAGCCCCGAATAGCGGCGGGAACCAAGCAGGCCCACACCGGAGATCCGGTGCGGGCCTGCTTGGTTAACCCCTGGCTGCCACGCGGCGGGACAGGGAATATTCCGGACGGCATCGCGTTACAGAGGGTGATAGATGCAAATGCATCTATCTTGGACTACACTGGGACCAAGCCAGCAAGACCAGGATCGGAAAGGCACATCATGCAAATCGGTGTATTCAGCGTCAGCGACATCACCCCGGACCCCGTCACGGGCCGGATCCCCACTGAAAACGAACGCATCAAGGCCTCGGTGGCCATCGCCAAAAAAGTCGAGGAAATCGGCATGGATGTCTACGCCATCGGCGAGCACCACAACCGGCCGTTCTTCTCCTCCTCCCCCACCACCACGCTGGCCTTCATCGCCGCCCAGACGGAGCGGATTACGCTCTCCACAGCCACCACGCTGATCACCACGAATGATCCCGTCAAGATCGCCGAGGACTTCGCGATGCTCCAGCACCTCGCGGATGGCCGCGTGGACCTGGTCCTGGGCCGCGGCAACACCGCTCCCGTGTACCCCTGGTTCGGCAAGAACATCCAGGACGGGGTGGAGCTGGCCATTGAGAACTACAGCCTGCTGCGCAAGCTGTGGGACGAAGACACCGTGAACTGGTCCGGGAAGTTCCGCACCCCGCTGCAGAACTTCACTTCCACGCCCCGGCCCCTGGACGGAGTGGCACCGTTTGTATGGCACGGCTCCATCCGCACGCCGCAGATCGCCGAGGTGGCCGCGTACTACGGTGACGGGTTCTTCGCCAACAACATCTTCTGGCCAAAAGAGCACTACCAGCAGCTGATCAGCCTGTACCGGGAACGCTACGAGCACTACGGCCATGGCACTGCGGACCAGGCGATCGTGGGCCTGGGTGGCCAGTTCTTTATGCGGAAGAACTCCCAGGACGCTGTCAAGGAGTTCCGCCCCTACTTCGACAACGCCCCGGTCTACGGCCACGGCCCGTCGCTGGAGGACTTCACCTCGCAGACTCCGCTGACCGTGGGCAGCCCGCAGGAGGTCATCGAGAAGACGCTTACCTTCCGTGAGTACTTCGGCGACTACCAGCGCCAGCTGTTCCTGATCGACCACGCCGGCCTGCCCCTGAAGACGGTCCTGGAGCAGCTGGACCTGTTCGGTGAGGAAGTCCTTCCCGTCCTGCGCAAGGAATACGCCGACAAGAAGCCCGCCCACGTCCCCGAGCCGCCCACCCACGCCAACCGCGTGGCTGCGCAGCTTGCCAAGGACGCGGCCAAAACCACCGCGGACGCATAATGTCCAGCGGAAAGCCGGAATCGCCGGTCCGTCTCGCTGCGGAAACCTGGGAGTCGTTGTTCAGGGCCCAGGTGGCGGTGATGCGGAAACTGCAGCAGGGACCGGCTTTCCGCCAGCTCGCGCTGAACGAGTACGATGTGCTGTTCACGCTGTCCCGCTGCCCCTCCGGCTGGCTGCGGCTCAACGAACTCAACGACAATGTCCTCTTGAGCCAGTCAAGCCTCAGCCGGCTGGTGGAGCGGCTTCAAAAGCGGGGGCTGGTGGATCGGATGCCCGCCCCGGAGGACGGCCGCGGCGTCCTGCTGAGGTTGACTGATGCCGGCAGGGAACTGCAGAAGGAGATCGGCCGCGAACACGTCCGGGACATCTCCGCGCTGGTGACTCCGGCGCTGACCCCCGCGGAGCAGAAAGAACTGGCACGGCTGACGGACAAGCTCCGCAGCTCACTGGGCCAGCTGCCACCGCACTAGCCCAGGACCTGCAGGCGGTCCGGGTCCTCCACCGGCAGGACGCCGTTGACCACGGCCGTGACCTGCATCCTGCTCAGCGTCAGGCTGCCGCCGATGGTGGACAGGAAGGCGGTGTCTGCGGAGTCCCGGCCGGCAGTGATCCGGAGCATTGACTCCCGCGGGGCCAGTCCGGTGGGATCAATCACGTGCCAGGCCCCGGCCACAAAGGCCTCGGCAACGGCATGGAAGTCCATGGGGTACAGGCCGGGCGCGTAGACAGCGGCAAGCCGGGCCGGGATGTCCTTGGACCGCAGCAGCGCTATGGCCAGGTGCGCGAAGTCCCGGCATACGCCGCGGCGGCTGAGGAGGGTCTCCACCGCGCCGTCCGTTCCGCGCGAGGAGCCGCTGAGGTAGCGCAGTTCCCCGTGCACCCAGTTGCGGACGGC
The DNA here is from genome assembly GCF_001238605.1 of Arthrobacter sp. ZBG10. Lineage (NCBI taxonomy): Bacteria > Bacillati > Actinomycetota > Actinomycetes > Micrococcales > Micrococcaceae > Arthrobacter > Arthrobacter sp. ZBG10. Next base: position 13,236 of record NZ_LFQH01000041.1, read on the forward strand.
CGTCAGCAGGGCGCCGTCCCGCAACTGGCCAAACTCCGCGTAGGCGGTGGGCAGGAGCCGGTCCGACTCCGCGTAGCGGCTGGGCCTGACGTAACGGATGCGGTCCGCGAGGGTTGCCTCTTCCGGCTGCGCCCGGCCGGACACCGTGGCCGAATAGTGCACGGTGACCTCTGCCGGGTCGGTGAACTCCATGTAGTGGAGCCGCCCGCCGTGGTGGTCCGCCACCTCGGTCAGTGGCACCTCCCCGCCGCCGCTGCTCACGGACAGCGATTCGGCGAAGGATGAGTACCCATCGTTGCGGGCCGCAGCGACGGCCATGGCTACTTTGGTGTTGGCGGCGGTTTTGAAAACCAGGTGTGCTGTAACAGTACGTTCCATGTCGCTTCCGGGGGTGTTGGCAGGAGGTGAACGGGGTCCCGGCACACGGGCTGCGGGACTAGGGTGAAACCTTCAGAGACATTAGCATCCGCTGGACGTTGGCGAATTCAGTCCCCTCATTGGCGTAGGCGGCGGCCTGCGCCAACGTATCGAAGGCCTTGGCCGGGGCCACCAACTCATCCGTTGCATAGGCCTTCAGCGCCGGCACATCGCCGAACGAGTAGTCGCCTATCGCCGCGGGCCCCCGCACCGTGTTCCGCAGTTCACAGGCCAGGTTGCCCGCTCCACCCACCACGTTGGTGATGCCGTAGGAACCGAAATACCGGTAGCCCTGGATCACCCGGAACACCACGCGTGGCGGGATGGTGGCCTCACCGGACAGGGCCGGCAGGTCCACCGGCACGCTGCTGATCACGGTGTACGGTTTCCGGGATCCTTCAGGGCAGTCAACGGCCGACGCCGGCAGTCCGGTCTGCAGGGCCGCCATAAAGGTGCCGTCGGGCTTCTTCACCTCGATTTTCAGGGCGCCCGGCAGCGTCCCCGCTGCCGGCGGCACGGACTGGGCGATCCAATCCTGCGGCAGGTCGAAGCTGACTTTCCGGCCGGCGTCGGCAAATGTCTTCCATACCGCAGCGGTGGCCACCGGCCGGGCCGTGCCCGTGGCTGAGGGGCGTGCTGATGCCGCCTCCGTTCCTTCCGGTGACGGGGTGCCATCCGGCGATGCAGTGCCCTGCGTTACGGCAGTGTCTTCCGGCTGGGCAGTCCAGGCCGGTGCCGGGGCCGACGGGGCGGAACACCCAGCCAGCACGGCGGCGGCAACTGCCGTCGCGAGCATTGTCCTTGCAGCCGGCGCGCGCTTCATGCGCCCCAGCCTAGTCCGCGGGGTGACCCGACGGCGTGTAGGCGAGCCACGGCTTGCCGGTGCCGCAGGCCCGGACAGCGGACACCTGCCGGGCGTGTCGCCGTCGGACGTCTTCAGCCGTCCCTGGCACTAGGCTGTTTGGTATGGCGGAAGACCAGCACAGCGCACCCGAGGAATCACTGGCGGACATCTCCGCCCTGGACATTGCCGACTGGCGGCTGCGGACGTATTCCCTGTACGACAATGTCCGCCGGATTTCTGCGGACAACCCGGCCGAAGCCCACTCGTACTGGCGCCACCAGCGCGACCTGATGTTTGCCACCCATCCGGCCTCGGCACTGACCAAAGCCGACAAATCAAACTTTTCGGGCCTGCGGACCGCTGACTACGACCCCATCTACCGGTTCCATGTGCCGCTCACCAAAGAAGGCGCCGGCCGGGAGATGACTGTTGAGACGGGTACCGACGGGACGGTCCATTTTGTCCGGCTGGGCACGTTCGACCTGCCGGAAATGGGCCAGCTGGCCGTCTGGAAGCTGCAGGGTTACGGCGGCGGAATTTTCGTCCCGTTCCGGGACGCCACCGCCGGCCAGCCCGGCGGCAGCTACGGGGCCGGCCGGTACCTGCTGGACACCATCAAGGGCGCCTTCCACGGCGTCAGCGGCTCCGGACCGGACGCCGAGTTCGTACTCGACTTCAACTTTGCGTACAACCCGTCGTGCGCCTACAACGAGGCTTGGGCGTGCCCGCTGGCCGGCCCCTCCAACCGGCTGGCCGTGGACATCCCTGTGGGCGAGCTGTACTGAGCCCATGACCACCAACCCGCGCCGCCTTGCCCGCGTACGCCCCACTGACCCGGCAACGGCCGCGGAACAATTTTTTGTGGCCAGCGCGGCCACCGGAACCGGGACCGATGGGGACTGGACAGACCGGGACGGGACCTGGACGGTCATCGGGACGCCCTTTCCAGGCTCGGCGGCCAACGCATCAAGCCCGTGGCGCGACAGCTGGCAGCTGGGGGCAACCGTGGCGCGGGACGCATTTTGTTTCCTGGCCCCCAGCGCGCCGGCCAACGTGCTGGGCATGGCCCACAACACGGGACCGGCCGGACGGGCGCAGCCGCCCCAGGCCTTCCACAAAGCAGCCACGAGCGTGGTGGGGCCAGGTGTTGCGATCGAACTGGCACCCGGGATGCGCCAGGTGGAACCGGAAGCCGAGCTGGCAGTGGTCATCGGCACCACATCCCGCGGCCTGACGCTGGCTACCGCCCGTGCTGCAGTCCTGGGGTTTACCATCGCCAACGACGTCACCTGCCGGGACCTGCAGAAATCCGACGCGCTGTGGATCAGTGCCAAAAGCCAGGACACCTTCACGCCCGCCGGGCCATGGATCACCACCGGCCTTGACGAGGCCGACCTGGCCGTGGGCGTAGTCCTCAACGGGAAGGCGCTGGAAACCGCCAGCACGGCGGACCTCGGCTGGAAAGTGGACGAAATCCTGGTGTACCTGACCGGGTTCATGACGCTCCACCCCGGCGACCTGGTCCTCACCGGGTTTCCGGCCGAGTGCCGTCCCCTGTCCCCCGGCGACACCGTCGCGTGCCGGGTGGAGGGCATCGGCGAGCTGGTCAACCCGGTGACAGCATCGGCGTGGCCCGGCCCCGTGCCGCAGTAACCCGCCGGTCCGGCCAGGCAGGTCCGGCCAGGCATGGTCCGGTCAGGCATGGTTCGGGGGCTGCCGGAACATATGTCAGGCTTAACGGATGGATTCGACCACTGCGCCTGCGGAAACAACGACGCAGCAGCCTACCCGGAGCTTTCCAGCAACCCGGCACTACCGGGGCCTCCTCCGCTTCCCGGTGGTCCGCCAGCTGATCCGCTTCTCCGGCGTTGGCGTCCTGTGCACCGCGGCGTCGCTGGCCCTGTACGCGCTGCTGCGACCCTGGCTGGGTCCGCAGCTGGCCAATGCGGTGGCCCTGGTGCTGACGTCGCTGCTGAACACCGCCCTGAACAGGCGCCTGACCTTCAAGATTGAAGGCGGCAAGCGCAGGATCCGGGACCACCTGAACGGGCTGGTGGTCATTGTTGTGGCGCTGGTCATCACGGGTGGGAGCCTCGGCGTCCTGCACTGGCTGAATCCGGCTGCCACGGTGGGCGATGAGCTCCTCACCACCACACTCTCAGGGTTCCTGGCCACCGCCGTCCGGTTCACGCTCCTGCGGCACTGGATTTTCCGGCGGGCGCGGCACCGCTAGCGGCGTGCCGGCCCCAGCCGGAAAATCCGCGGTCAGGCCGAACCGAGGCTCCTGACCCCGGCCACAGCCCGGGCCACGGCCTCCGCTGCGGTCGCCAGGTCGCCAGCGCTGACGGTGGCGTCGAAGCTGAACCGCACCGCGGTCTGTGCCACCGCGGCCGGGAAACCCATGGCGGTGAGCACCGGCGACGGCGCGTCGGAACCAGCAGCGCACGCGGAACCGCTGGAACACACCACCCCCTGGCGTTCCAGGTCCAGCAGGACCGATTCGCCGCTGGTCCCGGGGAAGCAGAACGACGCCACCGATGGCAGCCGCTCCGAGGAATGTCCGGTGCGGACTGCGCCAGGCACCCCCGCGAGTACAGCGGCAATGAACCCGTCCCGCAGGTCCGCCACGTGGCCGGACCGCTCCGGCTGTCCTGCCTTCGCCATTGTCAGGGCGGTGGCCAGGCCCACGGCGGACGCCACGTTCTCGGTCCCGGACCGGCGGCCCCGTTCCTGGCCGCCGCCGTGGAGAAGGGGTTCCAGCCGGGTCCGGCTCCGCACAAAAAGTACGCCGCAGCCTTTGGGGGCGCCAAGCTTGTGGCCGGAAATGCTCATGGCATCAACGCCCAGGGCCTTGGTGTCCAGCGGCAGCCACCCCGCGGCCTGGACGGCGTCGGTGTGGAAGGGGATGTCCAGCCCGTGCGCCAGCGCAGCCAGTGCCGCCACCGGCTGGACAGTACCCACCTCGTTGTTGGCGTACATCACGCTGGCCACAGCGGTCCCGGGATGGAGGCAGCCCGCAAAGGCTTCCGGGGTCACCAGCCCGGTTCCGTCCACGGGCGCCACGTCAACGGTGAATCCATGGAACCGCTCAAGGTACCGGGCGGACTCTTCGACGGCCGGGTGTTCGATGGCGCTGATCAGGATCCGTTTAAGCCGTGGGTCCGCGGCCTGCCTGGCCAGGGCGATCCCCTTGATGGCCAGGTTGTCCGCCTCGGTCCCGCCGGAGGTGAACGTCAGCTCCCCTGGACGGCAGCCCAGTGCGCTGGCCACCGAAGCCCTGGCGCCGGCCAAAGCGGCAGCTGCTGATTCGCCGAGCGAGTGGTGGCTGGACGGGTTGCCGAACTCGCCGGTCAGGTAGGGCCACATGGCCTCCAGCACTTCCCGCCGGACCGGTGTGGTGGCTGCGGCGTCGAGGAAAATCAAAGCCCGTTCACCCCGCGGTCAGTTCAATGTCCAGGCCAAGGTCCAGGGCCGCCACCGTGTGGGTCAGGGCGCCGATGGAGATGACGTCCACACCGGTGGCGGCGATGTCCGCTACGGTGGCCAGGTTCACGTTGCCGCTGGCTTCAACACGGGCCCGGCCGGCCACCAGCGTCACGCCTGCGTGCAGATCCTCCACCGTGAAGTTATCCAGCATGATGGTGTCCACCCCGGCCGCAAGTACGGGATCGATCTGGTCCATGCTGTCCACCTCCACCTCGAAGTGGGTGGTGTGCCCCAGCTGCGCTCTGGCCGCCAACAGCAGGCCGGTGAGCCGGGCGGGGTCTCCCCCGGTCATCACGGCCAGGTGGTTGTCCTTGGCGAGCACTGCATCGGAGAGGCTGTACCGATGGTTGGCCCCGCCGCCGCACCTCACCGCATGGCGTTCGAGGATCCGCAGTCCGGGCGTGGTTTTGCGGGTGTCTGTGATCCGGGCGGAAGTCCCCTCCACAAGGCGAACGAACTCCGCGGTTTTGGTGGCGATCGCGGACATCCGCTGGACCAGGTTGAGGGCCACCCGTTCGGCCAGCAGCACCGAGCGGGCCCGTCCGCTGACCCGCGCGAGGTGCGTTCCGGCGTCGAACGTTTCCCCATCCTGCACCAGGAGCTGCACCTGGGTATCCGGATCAACCAGCAGCATGGCGTCGCGGAACACCGTGGCGCCGCTGAACACCCCGGGCACCCGGGCGTTCAGGACGGCCGTGGCGCGGGCGCCGGCGGGAATGAGCAGCTGGGAGGTGATGTCGCCGGCGGGGGCATCCTCGGCGAAGGCGCGCTCCAGGATGTCGCGGACGGGGGCCTGCGGGAGGGTGGCTGTTGAATCAGTCATGGACAAGGCTCGCTTTCGGGCGCCGGCTGACGGCGGTGGGGGAATGGTCGACGTCGGTGCTGTCGCTGCGGTAGTGCGCGCCCACCGAGGCGCGCCGCGAGATGGCGCCGGCCACCAGGAGTTGCGCCGCCAGCAGCAGGTTGGCGTCCTCGTGGCTGCGGGGATCAGCGTCCGCGGGGACTTTCAGGGGTTGCACCGCAGCGGCCCAGGCGGCCAGGAGCGTGCCTGCCTCAGCCAGCAGCTGTCCGTTCCGCAACACGCCGGCTTTGGCGGTCATCAGCCGCCGCAGCGCTTCCCGGGAAAACGGCTCGCCTGCAGCTGCCTGCGGGCCGGGCGACGCTTTGGCGGGTGTGCCAAAGGCCTGCGCCGAAGGAATGGTCCCCGCCGGCGCCCAGGCCGGGCCGGGTGAGAGGAAGGATTCGACGGCGCGGCGGCCAAACACCAGCCCTTCCAGCAGGGAGTTGCTGGCCAGGCGGTTTGCGCCCTGGACGCCGGTGCAGGCAACTTCCCCGGCCGCGTAGAGACCGGGAAGGCTGGTGCGGGCAGAGAGGTCCGTGACCACGCCGCCCATCCAGTAGTGCGCGGCGGGCGCCACGGGGACCACGTCCCGGGTCCAGTCAATGCCGGCGTCGAGGGTTTTTTGGGTGAGCGTGGGAAACCGGCGGCGGAGGAACCCTGCGCCCTTGGCCGCTTCGATACCGCGGGCATCCAGGTAGATGTGGCCGTTGGGGTCGCCAAGTTTGGCCAGGTGCAGGGCGATGCTGCGCGAGACCACGTCGCGGGGTGCCAGCTCCGCGTCAGGGTGGTAGGCGCGCATAAAGCGGCGGCCGCTGCCGTCCACCAGGAGCGCGCCTTCGCCACGCACGGCTTCTGAAATGAGCAGCGGATCGCCGCTGCAGCCGGGCCCGCCCGCGCTGCCCGGCTGGACCAGGCAGGTGGGGTGGAACTGGAAGAACTCGAGGTCACTGACAGCTGCCCCGGCGCGGACGGCGAGCGCCAGGCCATCTGCGGTGGCCACGGCGGGGTTGGTGGTCTGGGCGAACAGCTGCCCTGCTCCCCCGGTGGCCAGCAGCACGGCGTCGGCGTCGAGGGTGGCCGGACGTCCGGCCTGGAGGTAGTCCACCCCTGTCACCCTGCCGCATGCCTGGTGCAGCGCCGTGGCGTGGGCCCCGGCCAGGATGGTCAGCTGGCCCCCGGCTTCCCGGGCGAGGACTTCGCTGATCAGGGCGGCGGCCACCCTGGCTCCCGTGGCGTCTCCGCCGGCGTGCAGGATCCGCGGGGCGCTGTGGGCAGCTTCAAGGCCAAGGGCCGGACCGCCGTCGGACCCTGGATCAAACTCGACGCCGTAGCGTGCCAGCCCGGCAATGTCCTGGCGTGCTTCGCGGCACATCAATTCCACGGCGGCCCGGTTGCAATGGCCGGCCCCCGCCTGCAGGGTGTCGGCGATGTGCGCTGCCACCGTGTCGCCGGGAGCGGGATGGTCCAGGACGGCCGAGATGCCGCCCTGGGCGTACCAGGTGTTGCTTTGATCCAGCCGGCCCTTGGTCAGCAGCACCACCTCCGCGCCGGCATCGCCCGCCAGCAGTGCCGCGTAGAGACCGGCGATGCCGCTGCCCAGGATGGCGAGCCGGCGGGCGGCCAGCGGCCGGGCATCGGTGCCGGGCGGGCGCTGCATTATGGCCTGGCCGCGAGCATACGCTCAAGCGCGGTCCGGGCGTTGGCCTGGACGGCATCATCGACGGTGATCTGGTTGACCACGCGCCCTGCCACGAGTTCCTCCAGGACCCAGGCCAGGTAGCCGGGGTGGATCCGGTACATCGTGGAGCAGGGGCAGATCACCGGGTCCAGGCAGAAAATGGTGTGCTGCGGGTATTCGGCGGCCAGCCGGTTCACCATGTTGATTTCGGTGCCGATCGCGAACGTGGTGGGTTCCGTCGCTGCGGCGATGGCCTTTTTGATGAAATCCGTGGATCCGGCGGAATCTGCGGCATCCACCACTTCCATGGGGCATTCGGGGTGGACAATCACCTGCACCCCGGGGAAGTCCTGCCGGGCCTTTTCAATCTGGCCCACGTTGAAGCGCTTGTGGACGGAGCAGAAACCGTGCCACAGGATGACCCGGGAATCCTGCAACGCCTCGCTGCTGTTGCCGCCCAGGTCCTTGTTCGGATTCCACATGGGCATTTGCTCCAGCGGCACGCCCAGGGCCTTGGCGGTGTTCCTGCCCAGGTGCTGGTCCGGGAAGAAGAGCACCCGCTGTCCACGCGCAAAAGCCCATTCGAGGACGGTCTTCGCGTTTGAGGACGTGCAGACGATGCCGCCGTGTTCGCCACAGAAGGCCTTCAGCGCTGCGGAGGAGTTCATGTAGGTGACGGGGATGACCGGGACCCGGCCGTCGGCGTCGGGCTCGGTGCCGAAGATTTCCGTGAGTTGTTCCCAGCATTCCTCCACCGACCCGGCGTCGGCCATGTCCGCCATGGAGCAGCCGGCGGCGAGGTTGGGCAGGATGACTGCCTGTTCGGGGGTGGAGAGGATGTCCGCTGTTTCGGCCATAAAGTGCACCCCGCAGAAAATGATCGCTTCGGCATCGGGCCTGGTCAGGGCAGCGTTGGCCAGCTGGAAGGAATCGCCCACAAAGTCCGCGTACTGGATGACCTCGTCCCGCTGGTAGAAGTGGCCCAGAACCACGGCCCGGTTGCCCAGCGTGGCTTTCGCAGCGAGGATGCGGGTCGCCAGTTCGGCATCGGTGGCCTTTTTGTACTCCTCCGGCAGCTGGCCCTGGCGGGGCGTGGCGGCGGGTGCGGCGTCGGCGCTGGAGGCGCCGGGTCCGTAGGCGGGAATGCCGGCGAGGGCTTCGGCAAGGTCGTAGTCCCAGGGACCTTTGGCGAGGGCCGGGCTGCAGGTGCTGCGCTCTGCGGCGCCGCCCTTTTCAGCTTGTTCGCGCGTAATCAGCTGGATTGCCGTGTTGACGCTGGTCATGGTGTGCTCCTGTTGTCTGGGTCAAGGCCGGGCCGGCCGGTGAAGCGGTAAAGGCGTGGCGGGCGGTGTTTCCCGCCCTGGAGGAATTCCCCGGTTTCTTCGATTTCCGGGGTCGCCTTGAGTTGCCTGCGGAAGTTGCCGGGATCCAGCTGGCGGTCCAGGACAGCCTCGTAGACTTCCCGGACCTGGGCCAGGGTGAAGTACTCCCCGAGCAGGTGGTAGGCCACTGAGCCGTAGGCGAGCTTGTTCCGCAGCCGCCAGAGCGCGTACTCCACGATGGCGTTGTGGTCGAAGGCCAGCGTGCCCAACCGGTCCGCCCGGAACCACCGGACGTTCTCGGATTCGTCGGCGAGCGCAGCTTCGGTGGGCTGCACCAGTGCCCAGTAGACGATCGAGACAACGCGCTGGGTGGGCGAGCGGTGAAGGCCACCGAAGGCGTACAGCTGCTCGAGGTAGCTGGGGGCCAACCCGGTGGTTTCCCGGAGGTTCCGCGCGGCCGCGTCCTGCAGGGAATCGACCTGGCTCAGCGGGCCGCCGGGAAGGGCCCACTGGTCCTTGTAGGGTTCCCGGATCCGGCGCACCAACGGCAGCCACAGCGTGGGCCGGCCGGAACTCTCGCTGGGTCGGAGCGCGAAGATCACCGTGGAAATGGCCAGTGCCGGCGGTGCCGCCTGGCGTTCGGAAACGTTTGCCGAGTTCGAATACATCGCTGCCACCGCCTCCTTCCGGAGCCACCTCATCAGTTAAAGTCACTTTGACTAGAACTAATTCTACGACTCCACGGCCCGAAACCGAAATGTTGCCGGCAGCAGTCCCGGCCGGTCATGCAGCAGCCACCACCGGGTTCAGGGTCCGGCCCGGGAAATCGGCGTCCGGCACAAGGACCGGGGAGGCGGGAGGCTTCGGGTGCCCGGCCGTTTCGCCGGACCTCTGTACCCATCGTTTCGCGCCGGCCAGTCCGCCCGGTACGGCCTGCACGGGCTCAGGCGGTAAATTCAAGTGGTCCCACGAGGATCCCCCCGAACCCAAGAAGGCAGCCCATGACGGAGAAGCACGCCCCGGCACATCCACAGCCCCAGCTGGGCCATAGCATGAAGCCCCGCCAGCTCACCATGATGGGACTGGGCAGTGCCATCGGCGCGGGCCTGTTCCTTGGCTCAGGTGCCGGCGTGCAGGCGGCCGGGCCGGCAGTGCTCATCTCGTACCTGGTGGCCGGCACCCTGATCATCCTGGTCATGTGGGCGCTGGGCGAAATGGCTGCCGCCAACCCCAACAGCGGCGCATTCTCGGTCTACGCCGAGCGTGCCATGGGAAAGACTGCCGGCGCCACCATCGGCTGGTTGTGGTGGCTGCAGCTGGTGGTGGTTATTGCCGCTGAAGCACTCGGCGCCGCCGGGCTGCTGTTTTCCGTGTGGCCGGTGGTTCCTGTCTGGGCGCTCGCACTCCTGTTTATGGTGGTGTTCACGGGCATCAACCTCGCCGGCGTCCGGAACTTCGGCGAGTTCGAGTTCTGGTTCGCCGTCCTCAAGGTGGCCGCCATCATCCTGTTCCTCGGCGTGGGCGCAGCCCTGCTCCTGGGTCTTCTCCCGGAGGTGGCCTCGCCGGGCCTGGCCAACCTCACCACCGACTTTGCCCCTGAGGGCCTGGGAGGTGTGGCCGCGGCACTGTTTGTGGTGATTTTTGCTTTCGGCGGGACCGAGATTGTGTCCGTTGCCGCCGCCGAAACCGAAGACCCGGAGCACAGCGTCGGCAAGGCCATCCGCACCGTGGTGTGGCGGATCCTGGTGTTCTACATCGGTTCCGTGCTGGTGATCGCTGCAGTCCTGCCCGCCACCTCCGAGGCCCTGGCCTCCCCGTTTGCGGGGGTCCTGGACGCCGCCCGGATCCCGGGGGCGGCCACCGCCATCACCCTGGTGGCCGTCGTCGCGCTCCTCTCGGCATTGAATGCCAACCTGTACGGCGCGTCCCGGATGGTGTACTCCCTCGCCGGCCGTGGGGAAGCACCCCGGTTCCTGGCCCGGCTGCGCGGCGCCGGGGTGCCCATGGCGGCCGTGGGCGTGTCGGTGGCGTTTGGTTTCATCGCGACTGTCCTGGAGCTGCTGTTTCCGGAGCGGATCCTGCCGGCCCTGTTCCAACTGGTGGGCTCCACCTGCCTGGTGGTCTGGGGCAGCGCGCTGGTTTCGCAGCTGGTCCTGCGGCGCCGTGCGGACCGGGCCGGCACTCCCCTGCCCCTGCGGATGAAGGGCTTCCCGGGCCTGACCATCCTTGGCCTGGTCCTGCTGGCCGTGATCTTTGCTGTGGGGTTCAGCGCCGAGAGCAGCCGGGTGCAGCTCTTCGGCACGCTGACGCTGATCGCGGGGATCGCTGCGGCCTGCTGGCTGGCCGCCCGGCTCACCGGGGGCGCCCGCCAACCCAACTGACTAGCAGTTGTTGTCGTTTTGGGGGTTCAAAACGACAACAACTGCGAGCTAGTTGGGCGGGGCGGGTGCGAGCTTGCCCGGTTGAAGTCCCTCGCAGCCCTGGCGGTTGAAACCGGTAAATCCGCTGTTGAGCTGCCAAGTCCGCAGCCGGGTAAAGTGGTGCGTACCTTCGGCGGGGCAGGCGGAGGAGGCTCCGAAGCGCAGGGTCCGCCTGAGCGCCGTACTTGATGAGGACTGAAACCATGAGCGGCAGGCACACCGGCAACCAGCACAACCACACGGTAGAGGGCACCGACCCGCAACTTTTTGTCGCTGTCCACGATCCGGCATCGGACGCCGGCCTCAGGCCCGTCCTGCTGATCCACGGTTTCTCGTCCTCCAGCAAGCTGAACTGGGAAGACACCGGTTGGGTGGCTGCGCTGCTGGATGCGGGCCGCCGGGTCATCACCGTGGACCTGCCGGGCCACGGCCGCAGCGGCGCCCCGGAAGACCGAGATTCCTACTCCCCCAGCAGGATCCGCGCGGACCTGCTGCAGGCAGCGTTCGACGCCGGGGCGCGCCCCCTGCAGGACGGGAATCCTTCCAGCGGGCTGGACGTGGTGGGGTATTCGCTGGGCTCCCGGCTCGCCTGGGAATTCGGCGCCACCCAGCCCGAACTGGTGCACCGACTGGTGCTGGGCGGGCCCAACATGGCCGACCCACTGGCGGAATTCGACCTGGTGGCCGCCCAGGACTTCCTGGCCGACGGCACCCCGATCGCGGATGAGTCCACCGCCAGGCTGCTCCGGATGGCGCAGCTGCTGCCGAGCAACAACATCTTCGCCTTGCTGACCTTGGTGGAAGCGATCAAGGATGAGCCCTACGACCCCGCCGAAGCCGTGCCGCACGTCCCCTTGCTCCTGGTGGCCGGCGAACTGGACGAACGGCTCGGCAGCCTGGCGGGGCTGGCCGATTTGGCCGCCAAGGCCGGAACCAGCGCCGAGCAGTTGGTCCTCCCCGGCAGGAACCACACCAACGCCGTGACCAGCAGGGCCTTCAAGCAGGCGGCCATCGCGTTCCTGGCCGGATAGCCGCCGGCCGCACACGGGCGCGCGTCCCGGCGGTAGGCTGGGTCCGACGTGGCAAAAGGGCCGGAAGGGACACATGGGAACGCGCTTTGAGGACCGCACCGACGCCGGCCGGCAGCTGGCGTCGGTCCTGACCCAATTCAGGGAACGGCCGGACACCGTGGTGCTGGGCCTGGCCCGCGGCGGGATCCCCGTGGCCGCTGCCGCCGCCCAGGCCCTGTTCCTGCCGTTAGGCGCTGTCCTGGTCCGGAAACTGGGCATCCCGGGGCATCCGGAAACCGCGTACGGGGCGCTGGCCCGGTCCGGCGGACGCACCGTCCGGCTCCTCAACCGGCCGCTGCTGGACCGTGTGCTGGCCCATGGGGTCGGCCGGGAGCAGCTGGAAGCCGTGGAGGCCCAGGAACGCGCCGAACTGCACAGGCGTGCGGCCCGGTACCCGGAATACAGCCTGGACCTGGCGGGAAGAACGGTGCTGCTGGTGGACGACGGGCTGGCTACGGGAGCCACCATGCGTGCTGCCGTCGAGGCGGTCCGGGCCGGCAACGCGGCAGCCGTGGTGGCGGCGGCGCCCGTAGGGTCCGTGGAGGCGGAGACGTCCCTGGAACGGGTCTGCGACGCCGTGCTGTGCCTGCACCTGCCCGGCAAGTTCCGCGCCGTGGGCAGCTTCTACCGGAATTTCGGCCAACTGACGGACGCGGACGCGCTCGGTTTCCTGGCAACGGCTGCCGATTAACGTCCGACGGCGGGCCGGACCGCCGTGGTCCGGCCCGCCGTCGGGCGCGTGGAAAGGTTCCTAGTGGTGGCCGCCGCTGACGCCCAGCGGGTTGCCTTTGGTCTCCTTGGCGAGCACCACACCAACCACCGAGATGACACAAAGCACCATGATGTAGATGCCGATGGAGCCGGTCCACCCGGTGCTTTGCAGCAGGAATTCGGCGATGGTGGCCGCAAAGGCGCCGCCGAGGATGGCGCCGAAGGCATAGCCGATGGAGATGCCGGAGTACCGGACGTTAGCGGGGAACATTTCGGCATACATGGCCGACATGGGCCCGTAGGAGAGGCCCAGTCCGATGGTGAGGACAAACAGGGCAAGCCCGTAAAGCCAGATGTTTTTGGTGTCGATCAGGGCGAACATGGGGATCATCCACACAAAGATGATCGCGTACCCGGTCACGAACGTCTTCACCCGGCCGATCCGGTCCGAAAGCCAGCCGCCCACCAACGTGAAGATCAGCCAGCCAAAGGACGCCAGCGTGGTGGCCAGCAGGATCTGCGGGGTGGGCATCTTCAGGATGCGGGTGGCGTAGGAGATGAAGAACGCGATCAACAGGTAGCCGGCGGCGTTGTTGCCGATGAAGATCAGCGTGGAGTACAGCACCGGCTTTTTGTGGTTGCGGACCAGCTCGCCCAGGGGCGCCTTGCTTTCCTTCTTCCGCAGGGCCATTTCCTGGAAGACCGGGCTTTCGGCCACGGCGCGGCGGATGAGGTAGCCCACCACAATCAGGACGATGGAGAGCAGGAACGGCAGCCGCCAGCCCCAGGCCGCGAAGTCCTCCTTGGACATTCCGGTGTTGAGGAAGTAGAGCAACCCGGTGGCCAGGATCATGCCCACCGGCACGCCGATCTGGGGGTAGGCGCCGAAGAGGCCGCGCTTATTCAGGGGTGCGTGCTCCACGGCCATCAGTGCGGCACCGCCCCACTCGCCACCGGCCGAGAAGCCCTGGACAACACGGAGCAGGATGAGCAGGACCGGGGCCCAGGCGCCGATCTGGGCGTAGGTGGGCAGCATACCGATCAGGGCCGTGGCGGCCCCCATCATCACCAGCGTGAAGACCAGCATGGCCTTGCGGCCCAGGCGGTCCCCGAGGTGGCCCGCCACCACGGCGCCGAGCGGCCGGAACAGGAAGCTGATGCCGATCAGGGCGAAGGAGAGGATCTGGGCCAGGCCCGGGTTTGATTCGTTCAGCGGTGCCAGGAAGAGCGGGGACAGCAGCGTCGCCGTCAGCTGGGCAAAGATAAAGAAGTCGTACCACTCGATGGTGGTGCCCACCAGGGTGCCGGCGAGGACTTTGCGTTCTTCGTGCCTGCTGCTGGGGCCGGTAAGGGTGTCCACCTGGGAAGGTGTGGTCATTGAAACTCCATTGTTTATTCGGCGGGGATGCCACCGGACGCCTTCATAATTACCGACAGAACGGTCAGTTAGTAAGCAGGGTACTACGAAAACGTGAGTCAGGACACGCAAAGCGGCAAAATTCAACGTTGTTTGGGTGCAGGGACCCTGGCGGGTGGCGTGCCGGCGCCAGCCTGATGGCGAGGTGGCGCAGGCGCCGCCGGGCCGGTCCCCTGGGATCGTGGCGGCCTAGGATGGATGCCATGACTTCCTCCGCTGCAGCACCGGCCGGAGCGGCACCGGCCGCGGCACCCCCGTCGCAGACCCTCTCGCGCGGCATCCGTGCGCTGGAGATCCTGGCTGCCGCCCCCGGCCCCCTGACCATTGCGGAACTGGCGGACGCCATGGCCGTGCACCGCTCCGTGGCGTACCGCATCCTGCGCACCCTCGAGGACCACTCACTGCTGGAGCGGGACAACGCCGGCAAGCTGATGCCGGGACCGGGACTCGCCGTCCTGGCCCGCGGGGTGTCAAGGAACCTGCAGGCAGCAGCAATGCCGGAGCTGACCCACCTCGCCAACACCCTGGACATGACGGCGTTTGTGGCGCTGTGGGACCACCATGACTGCATCACGCTGGTCACGGTGGAGCCCCGGCACGCCGGCGCAACAGTGGCCCAGCACCCCGGAAGCCGGCATCCCATCAATGCCGGCGCGCCGGGCATCGCCATCCAGTCCGCCCTGACCGAAGCCGAATGGGAGCGCCTGGGAACCGGGATCGCCTACCGGCCGGAAGCCGCAGAGGCCCGGCGGCAGGGGTACTCCGCCAGCCATGACGAGGTCATTCCCGGCGTGTCATCACTGGCGGCACCGGTCCGGGTGCCCGGCGGCAGGCCGGCCGCACTCGCCGTGGTTTACATCCGGTCCGAGCACGGCCCTGCAGTTGTAGGCGAAGCGCTCGCGGCCAGTGCGGCCCGGATCGAGGCCCTGCTGGCGTGACCGGGTAAAGCCGGTCCGAGGCTGCACCCGGTCAGGATGCCAACCGCTGCGGCGCGCCGCGGCCGTCGAGTTGGGCGGTGCCACCGGCGGCTGGATTGATCCCGGCCCATACCTCGTCCAGCGAAAGGCCCAGCACGTCAGCGATCGCGGCGATGGTGGGAAAAGCAGGCGTGGCAACCCGGCCGGTCTCGATTTTGCGGAGCGTTTCCGGTGAAACCCGTGCTGCGAGGGCCGTTTCCAGCATGGAACGCTGTCCGCGGGCTCGGCGGAGGAGGGCGCCGAGGCGTTCTCCGCGCTCGACTTCTTCGGGTGTGAGGGGCAACCTGACCATGGCACCAACTATAGTACCGGGATAATATGGCCGGTATAGTTATTGGAAAATGATGCCTGGAGGCGCTGCATGATCGAAATTCTGAACCCCGCCGAGCTGACCCGGGCAAAGGTCACCGGGACCCTGGTGGCAGACATCCTGCACACCCTCAAGGCCCGCAGCACGGTGGGCACCAACCTGCTGGACATCGACAGGTGGGCCAAGGCCATGATCCTCGAGGCCGGGGCCACGTCCTGTTACGTGGACTATGCTCCCTCGTTTGGCCGCGGGCCCTTTGGGCACTACATCTGCACTGCAGTGAACGACGCCGTGCTGCACGGGTTGCCTCACAATTACACCCTTGCCGACGGCGATCTGCTGACCCTTGACCTGGCTGCCATCAAGGATGGGGTCGCGGCTGATTCCGCCATCACCTTCCTGGTGGGCGCGGCCCGCCCGGCAGCCAGCGTTGCCATGATCAACGCCACGGAGCGCGCCCTGGCAGCCGGGATCGCCGTTGCCCGTCCGGGGGCCCGGATCGGCGATTTGTCCCACGCCATCGGCACGGTCCTCACCAACGCCGGCTACCCGGTCAACACGGAGTTCGGCGGCCACGGCATCGGCTCCACGATGCACCAGGACCCCCATATCGCCAACACCGGCCGGCCCGGACGCGGCTACAAACTGCGTCCGGGCCTGCTGCTGGCGCTTGAGCCCTGGGTCATGGCTGACACTGCCCAACTGGTCACGGACCCGGACGGGTGGACCCTGCGCAGCGCCACCGGCTGCCGGACCGCCCACAGTGAGCACACCATTGCCATCACGGCCGACGGAGCCGAGATCCTTACGCTGCCGTCCGCGGCGCGTCAGTAGCGCCCGGGTCTTTCGGGCGGAGTCCGACGGCGGCTGCCGCACCCAGGAGGGCCAGCGCCAAAGCAGCCGCCACGGGGACAATGAACGCCGCTGCATACCCGCTGGTCTGCGCCAGCTGGCCGCCGATGGAGGAGCCCAGGGCCGTGCCGGCCACGATGCCGCTGGCCAGGGCCGTCATAACGGTGCCCAGTCGCCGGGCCGGGGCCACCATGCCGCCCACGGAGAAGACGGTGACCATCACCGGTCCCACGGGAAGGCCCAGGACCAGCAGGACGGCTACCATGGCGCCGAGTGACGTGGGCAGCAGCAGCAGGACGGCGAGCGCGGCCATGGCGAAGGCAGACACCATCCACCGCAGCGGAAGGCTGAACCGGCGCGGCCAGTAGGCCACCGAGAGTGCGGCGGCGGCGGAGCTCAGGCCCATGGCGGCGTACAGCAGGCCGGCCAGCTCCGAGCCGCCGAACCCTGCCGAGAAGGCGCTGAGTGCGGCCTGGGTGGAGCCGAAGAAGGTGCCCATGCAGACCATTGCCACCACCGGCAGGATCACGGCCGGCGGCAGTTTTTTGGCTGCAGGTTCCTGCGCTGCGGAGCCTGATCCTGCGCTGCGGCGGCTGACCGGCACCGAGCGGTGCGTCGGGTGCGAGGCGAACGCCGGGACCAGCGTGATGGTCATGGCCGCGGCGAGGGCAAGCGGCAGCCACGGCGCCAGCAGGCTGGCGAGGATGCCCACCAGGGCAGGCCCCAGGACGAAGGTCACTTCGTCTGCCGTGCTTTCGTACGAGAGTGCCGTGTCAAGGTCGCGGTTGTTATCCGCCGGCACTCCGCGGGAGGCCAGGGCCATCCAGCGGACCCGGGCCAGCGGCCCCACCTGCGGGCAGCTGGCGCCGGCCAGGAACGCCGTCGCCAGGACAAATACGGGGAACCCACCAGCCTGGCCCATGGTGGTGGCGGCGACGATCAGCGACACAACGGCGAGGGTATTGAGGACAGCGGCCACCAGCAGGACAGGGCGTTGGCCGCGCCGGTCTGCCAGCGCACCGAGCATCGGCGCGCCAAGGGCCGAACCGATGCCTACGGCCCCGGCAGCGGTTCCGCCAATGGCGTAGGAGCTGCTGACGGAGGTGACCAGGGTCAGTGTGCCAACCGTGAGCATGGCCAGCGGCAGCCGGGCGAAGAGGCCCAGAGGCAGGAAACTGCGGCCGGCCAGCTGTGGAAGGCGGGCGAAGCGGCCCACCGGGGCAGCGGTGGCGGGGCCGGCCTCAAGGGTGTTGTTGGTTGCAGCGGGAGAAGGTTGTGGCGTCATTTCCGGGCTCGTTTACTCTCTGCGCACCGTCCCTCCTCCCGATGCGCGAAACCCGGTAACTGTTCCAGTATATCGGCGCCGCTACCCGGGCAGGTCCAGGGCGTCGGTAATGCGCAGCGTGGACCCGGTCCTGGTCTTGATGACCTGGAGCTGGGTCCCAATCCGCTGCTTCATCTCCCCCACATGGCTGACCAGGCCTACCACCCTGCCGCCATCCCGCAGGCCTTCCAGAGCGTCCATGACCTGTTCCAGTGACTGCTCGTCGAGGCTGCCAAAACCTTCGTCCACAAAAAGTGTCTCAATTTCCACGCCGCCGGCTTCCTGCTGGACCACGTCCGCCAGCCCGAGGGCCAGCGACAACGAGGCCATAAAGGACTCACCGCCGGACAGGGTGGAGGTGTCCCGGCGGAATCCCGTCCACTGGTCCACAACCTCCAGGCCCAGGCCGGACTTGGCGCCGCGGGCAGCCTTGGCGTCGGTGTGCTGGAGCAGGTACCGGCCATCACTCATGGCCACCAGCCGTTCCGACGCGGCCAGGGCCACCTGTTCCAGCCGGGCGGCCAGGACATAGCTGTTCAGGCTCATGCGGTAAGTATTCTCGCCCCGGCCGGCTGCGGCGTCCGCCAGGCCGGCCAGCATCTGAGCACGCTCGGCGGGCCCCCTGGCCGCCCCCGTCAGTTCAGCGTATTCGGTGCCCATTGCCTGCAGCGCGGCGAGGCAACGCCCGGCCAGACCGGCGGCGAGGTCCGCCTGCCTCGCTTCCTCGCGGGCAGCGGCAGCGGCCCCGCGAAGGGCCAGGAGTCCATCGGTGCCGGCTCCTGGCCCGGCGGCCTGTTCCTCCCGGGCCTGGACCAGGTCCGGGGAGGCAAACAGTTCAGCCACACGCGCGGCTTCGTCCTGCGCGGCCCGGACCTGTGCCTGGAGCGAGGCTGCCTCCGCGCCGGCCAGCAACCGCTCCCGGGCTTCGTCGGGGCTGCTGAATCCTGCCCCCGGCAATGCCTGCTCCAGCTGTTCCGCCGCCTCAGCGGCCGCTGCCCGTGCCCGCTCCAGCCGTTCCTGTCCGTCCAGGGCCTTGGCGAGGACTGCCGCCGATTTTTCCAGGGCCCGCAGGCGCTGCGGCAGGCTCCGATGCCCGTTGCGGAGCTCAAGCAACGCCTGGTCCAGGGTTTCGGTCTGTTCCGCCAGGCCGGCAAGCTCCGTGGCGGCCTGCGCCAGTTCCGCTTCCGTGGCAGCGCGGGCTTTGGCCGTAGCGGCAATGGCATCATCCGTCTTCGCCAGCTCTTCCCGCTTTGTGGCGAGTTCGGCCGCGGCGTCCCTGGCGGCGCGGGCCGCCTCCCGGGCATCGTGTGCGTCCTGGCGTGCCTGCTCCTCCGGGGTGTCGCCACCCTGGCTGACCAGGACGGCGATCTTCTGGTCTGCGTCCGACAGTTCCCTGCTGACCTGCACAAATGCGGCCTCAGCCGCCTCGTGCTCCTGCTGCGCAGCCTCCTCCGCCTGGGCCAGGCCAGGGCCGCCGTGGCCGGAGGCCGCAGGAAGCGGGTGCTCGCCGCTGCCGCAGACAGGACAGGGGCTGCCGGGAAGCAGATGGGCGGCCAACTCGGCGGCGGCGTTGGCCAGCCTTGCTTCGCGCAGATCGAGCCACTCGCGTTTGGTTTCCAACCGGACTTCCCGGGCCTGTTCGTACCGGAGGTGGACAGCTGTACGGCCGGTGAGGGCCGCGGCATGGCGGCGGACCACGTCCAGCAGTTCCCCGGCAGCAGCAGCCTCCTTGCTCAACAACGGTTCGGCCCCGGCGCGCAGCTCAAGGTCCGGCAGGCCCGCCATCAGCGCGCTGCGATCGGCACCCAGCCGGACTTCGCGGCTGTCCAGGTCCGCCAGCGCCTTGCCGGCCAGGTTGTGCCGGCCCGCAAGGGTGGTGTGCCGGGTGCGAAGTTCCCGCAGCCGGTCTTCGTCCGGCACGCGGGCTTCCACCACGGCCAGCAGCGAGCGGAGCCGTCCCAGTTCCGCCGTGGCGCCGGACAGCGGCGCCGTCCCGGAGCGCCCGGCCTGCTCCAGATCCTGCTCCTGGTCCAGCTCCAGCCGGGCCAATTCCGGGTCTTCCGCCGCCGCCAACCGGAGCAGGGTCAGTGCTGATTCGGCTGCTGAGCCTGCACCGGCCACCTTTGCCGCTGCGGAGTCAACACCCTGAAGGTGTGCGGCCAGGACTTCCGCCTGGCGGTGGCGGTCAAGCCGTTCGAGCTGGCTGGCGACCTGCGCGGCAGAGTCGTGCACTGCCTGCGCCCGGACGTCCGCGGCTTCGAGCCTGGCACGCCGGTCCTGGCGGGCTGCTTCCGCTTCCACTTCGGCGGCGCGGGCCGTGCTGGCCGTACCCGCCGCCGAAGCGGCCTTCGTCAGCTCGCCGAGCCGGTCTTCAACAGCGTCGGTGAGCCATTCCAGCCGCTCAGCAGTCTGGGCGGCCGGGGCATCCTCAGTGGCCAACTCCAGGGCCGCGGCCTCCGATTCGGCGCGGCCAAACAAGACGCCCAGCCGGGCTGTCAGCGCGGCCACACTTTCCTTGGCGGCCTGGGCCTGGCGGGACAGTTCCTGTTCCAGGGATTCGAAGCGCTGGGTGCCAAACAGTTTCTGCAGCAGTTCCAGCCGGTCCGACGCCTTGGAACGGAGGAACGCGGCGAAATCGCCCTGCGGCAGCATCACCACCCGGGTGAACTGCTCACGGTCCATCCCCAGCAGGGCCAGAATCTCGGCGCCTGCTTCATCATTGCGGGCGGACTTTTCCTGCCAGGCGCCGCCCACCCGCTCGCGCAGGAGGGTCTTGGCCTGCTGGGTGGTGAAGCCGTTTTTGCCGCGGGCGCTGGGTTTGTCCCAGGCCGGTGACCTGGTCACTTCGAACCGCCGGCCCTGTGCGGAAAACTCGCAGGTGACAGCAGGTTCCTGGCCTGGCTCCGCATGGTCGCTGCGGAGCCGCTTGCCGTCCTGCCGGGCACCCGGAACAGAGCCGTACAGGGCGAAGCAGATGGCATCCAGGACGCTGGTCTTGCCGGCACCCGTGGGGCCGTTGAGCAGGAACAGGCCATGCGCGCTGAGCCGGTCGAAGTCGATGTCCTCCGTGCCGGCGAACGGCCCGAACGCTGAAATCCGAAGTGCGTGGATCCTCATCGGGACACCTCCTGCAGGCGCACGTTCTCGATCGCTCCGGCCAGTGCTACGGTTTCGTCCGGATCAGGTTCGCGGCCACGCACGTGGTCCAGGAATCCGCAGCAGACGGCGAGGTCGTCCGGTGCGCCGGCCAGCCTGCTGCTGTAGGTGGCGGTGCTTGCCGCTGTGGCCCCGTCCGGGTCGAAGCCCAGGACCAGGGTGTCCGGGAACCGTTGCCGCAGCTGTTCCATGGCCCGGGCGGGACGCTGCGGATCCGTGAGGGTGACCTGGCAGTAGGCGGTCTCCGCCCACGCGTGGTCCGGAGAGGCCAGAAGTTCAGCCAAATGGCCGCGGAGAACAGCGAGCTCCCGGGGCGCTTCCCAGTGGATTTCCTGGACAGCGGTGACGCCCCCTGCTTCGATGTCCACCAGCCAGCCGCCCTTACGGTGTCCCGCTTCCGAGAAGGAATACGCCAGCGGGGAGCCGGAGTACCTCACCTGGGGCGACAGCTGCTGCCTGCCATGCAGGTGGCCCAGTGCGGTGTAGCTGAAGCCGTCAAACAGATCCAGCGGGACGGCCCCCACGCCGCCTATGCTGAGGTCCCGCTCGCTGTCGGAACTGATGCCGCCGCTGGCGAAGGTGTGCGCCAGGACCACCGAGTGGACGGTACCGGGACGTTCCGCCAGGTCGGCGCGGATGAGCCCGGTGGCGGCCTGTGTCACTTCGAAATGGCTGGCCGGAACGCCCAGCTGATCCGCGACGAGCCGTGGTTCCAGCCAGGGAATGCCGTAAATGGCCAGCTGGGCGGCGGCCCCGTCAGGGTCCTCCCCGAGCGGCAGGAGCAGCGGCTGGGCCAGGTGTTCCACCCGGGTCCGCAGGTGCACTCCCCCGCGTTCCAGGAGCCTGGCGGCAAAGCCCAGCCGGATGGCGGAGTCGTGGTTTCCGCTGGTGAGCACCACCATGGCACCGGCTTCGGTGATCCGCACCAGCGCATCATCCAGGAGCCGGACCACGTCCACGCCCGGCAGCGCGCGGTCGTAGACGTCGCCGGCAATCAGGACCACATCGACGTTGTGACCGCTGACGGCCGCCACCAGCTGGTCAATGAAGTCCCGTTGGGCGTCCAGCATGCCTACGCCGTGAAAGGACCGGCCCAGATGCCAGTCCGAGGTGTGTAATAACCGCATATTTCTACGCTAGCGGCTGGCACCGACAGTTTGCGCACCCGCCGCAGCGGGGCGCATCAGCCGCGCTTTCCGTCAAAGAATTCCCGGGCCTCGTCGGTACTGGCCGAAGGAGTTGCGGCGGCGCCCGCCGGGCCCTGCCGGGAAGGTTCGGATTCCGGCAGGAAACCGTCGACGGCGGACGCGTCGCCGCCGTCGGCAGCGTCCCGGAAGCCGCCGTCGTCCTGGCCGTCAACACCAGACCGGCCCCCTGCCGCGGCGACGTCATCCGCGGTATCAGCTGCGGGGTCGCCGCCGTCGATGGCTGCCACCGGCGTCGAAGCAGCGGCAGAGTCGAAAACGCGGAACAGCAGGCCCGCGATGGTGCCGCCCACCAGTGGCATCAGCAGGAAGACCCAGACCTGCTCAACCGCCCATCCTGGGCTGAAGACCGCCGAAGCAAGGGCGCGGGCGGGGTTGAAGGGAAGGTTGCCCAGAGTCTGGCCCAATTGAAGAAGCGCGGCGAAGGCCAGGCCCACGGCCACCGGGGCGGCCGCCCGGGCGGTGTTGGCACGCGATCCCGCGCCCAGGAACACGGCCACGATGATGATGGAGCCCAGCAGCTCCAAGAGCAGCACGGCACCCAGCGGCGCCTGCACAATCGAGTGCTCGGCAAAGCCGGCGGTCACCGTGGCGAATGCCGTGCGGCTGTCCTGGATGCCGGGAAGCGTACTCAGGACACCGAAGAGGGCAAGCGCGCCAACCAAGGCCCCCGCCAGTTGTGCGGCGACGTACGCTGCCGAGCGGCCGGCGCGGATCCGCCCGGCCAGGAGGTGGCCCACCGTGATGGCCGGGTTGAAGTGACCGCCCGAGACGTGTCCGAAGGCGATCATGGCAGCAGTGATGGCCAGGCCCGCGGCCAAAGCCGAAGGCAGCGGACTGGTCTGCGGAATGCTGAACAGCGGAACGCCCAGGGCCACCACGGTGATGAACAGGCTGCCGAAAGCTTCGGCGGCCAGCCGGGGCAGCAGTCCGCCCTGCTGGGATTCGCCGGCAGCATCCGGCTGACGGGTATCGGACCGGGCAGGGGCAGGCGTGCGCATGGGAAACCTTAAGTCAGGGGTGGATGGCAGTGTTGCCGCTGGCAACCCCAACACTCTTCCAGTCCAGGCTGTGGGTTTGCTGGAGGTGCCCTCAAGCGGGCACTGCCGCGGGCCCGTGGCTCGGGCCGGCCACCCTGCCACGGTAAATTTGCACCATGAGCCTCGAATCCGGCCAGCCCGGCCCCGCCCTGAAGTCCCGCATCCACGGCTGCCTCCTGGGCGGTGCCCTGGGAGACGCGCTGGGCTACGCGGTGGAGTTCGATTCCATGGCAACAATCCGGTCCCGCTTCGGCAACAGCGGCCTGCAGGGCTTCGGTGCCCTCGACCGCCCAGCCCATTTCTCCGATGACACCCAAATGACCCTCTACACCGTGGACGGGCTGGTGGAGGCGCTGGAGTGGGCCAACTCGGGTGTCGGCGCAGACGCCAACGCCTGCCTGTGGCTGTCCTACCTGCGCTGGCTGGCCACGCAGGGTGTCGAGGCCGGCCCCCGGGCGCCTGCACCGCAAGCGCGCTGGATTGATTCAAACGCCGTCCTCCACCAGCAACGCCACCCCGGCAAAGCCTGTCTCTCTGGCCTTGCCACCGGAGAAATGGGCACCTCAATCCGGCCCGTCAACCCGGAGTCGAAAGGGTGCGGCACGGTGATGCGATCGGCACCGTTCGGGCTGATCCCGCACATCACGGCCGACGCCGTCTACAAACTCAGCTCCGACGCCGCCTCCCTCACGCATGGCCACCCTTCTGCCCGGCAAAGCGCCGGGGTGTTCAGCCTCCTGATCCACCACCTTGTGGCCGGCGAAACCCTGGCCGGGGCGGCAGCCACCGTGGCAGCCCATGCAGCCACCGTGAAGGACGTCGCCCCGGAACTGCCGGGGCGCCTCGACGCCGCGCTGCGGCTTGCCGGGCAGGGCGTGGTGGCACCGGAGGAACTGGTGGCGGCACTTGGCGAGGGCTGGGTGGCGGAGGAGGCGTTCGCCGTCGCGCTTTACGCTGTCCTGGCCACAATCCCCACGGACGCCGCGGACAACAGCGAGCCCCGCCCGGTCCGGCATTTCCGGGCCGCCGTCGCCTTGGCGGTCAACCACAGCGGGGACAGCGATTCCACCGGATCCATCGCGGGCAACATCCTGGGCGCGCATTACGGCACGGACTGCCTCCCGGCCGACTGGCTGGAGGCGTTGGAAGCGCCTGAGGTGATCCGCGGAATGGGCGAGCTGCTGGTGAAGGTTACGACCGGCGAAGGCTGATGTTGTTGCAGGCCTCGCACACGTCCGCCGGGATCAGGCCGCGGCGCTGCAGGAACCCGAAAATGACACAGCCGGCGCAGAAGCCCAGGACGGCCTCAAGCGAGGCGGCCACCACCAGCAGTCCCAGCACCGTCCAGGCGGCAGGTGCCGCGCCGGCCAGGAACAGCAGCAGCGCAATGGTGGAGATTGCGGCTCCGAGGCCCTGCGCAAAACGCTTCGGCGGCCCCGGCACCAGCCTGGCCTTCCCCAACCACGGCGTGATGACCTTGACGGAGAGCAGGGCCAACGGCGAAACCCTTGGACCGAAAAGCACCCGGAGCCAGAACCCTGCGGCCAGGGCAAGCAGCCCCCAGACGGAGCCTGTCACCGCCGTGGCCAGGGCAAGGACCACCACCAGTCCCGCCGTCACCCGGGCGGCGTATTCGTTGACTGGATTGGGGAACGCAAAAAGGGAGCTCATGGCCCAAGGCTAGGAGCGGAGTCCCCGGCTTGGAAGCTTTGTTGCGCCGCATGACCGGCAGCGGGATGATCAGGCGCCGGCCGCCGCGAAACTTCCCACCATCTGCAGGAATTCGCCCTCGGACAGCACCTCGATGGCCTGGCCCCGGTCGTGGAGCTCCAGGACGCGTTTGGCTTTGCCCGTGAGCCGGCCGGACCGGAGGTCTGCGGCCACAAAACCGTCGCCCACCACCAGAACGGTGGTGCGGCCCGTTACCCGGCTCTCGGGACGGGCACCAAGTTCCGCGGACCGGATTTTCGCTTCGGGCCGGCCGATGGACAGCGAACCGGTGAACACGATGGTTTGGCCATGCAACGGATGCCCCGGTGCGGCGGCCGGGTTGGGCTCCGGGTTGGCGCCCTCCTCCGGCCAGCCCGACTGGAAGGGCCGGACCAGCGCAGCGCCGTTGCCCGAGGAAAGGGCGGCCAGGCTGGGCTTGGAGAGCGGGTCGATGGCGGGGTCAAACGCCTCCTGCCGGGGCATCACCAGCCCCAGCGACAGGTACAGCTCCGCCACGCTGTTGGCGCCGTTGCGCGCAGCGATGTCGATCAGGATCCCGGCGCAGGCGCGGGCATCCTCGGCGGCGTCGTGGTGGTTCACCAGCGGCACACCGGCTTCCTCCGCGGCGAAAGGCAGCGAGTTGGAGACCAGCGAATAGCACCGCCGCGACAGCATCACCGTGCACACATAGTCGTAGGCCGGGCCGGGAAGGCCGGAGACTTCCAGGGCCGAGCGGATCACGCCGAGGTCAAAGGCCGCGTTGTGGGCGGCCAGCACATCGCCGCCGATGAAGGCGCCGATCTCCGGGAACAGGTCGCCGAACCGCGGCTGCAATGCCACGTCGGCTGAGGTGATGCCGTGGATACGGGTGTTGTGGTACTCAAAGTGGTCGTGGCGCGGGGGCGGGCGCATCAGCCAGGACGCTTCCTCCACCACACGGCCGCCGCGGACCTTGGTCAGCCCCACGGCGCAGGGGGAGCCCCTGAACCCGTTCGCCGTCTCGAAGTCAATCGCCGTAAAATCCAAACCCACGCCCACACTTTACCGCCGGGCCGGGCCGTTTCCGCGTTACCGGGGCGGCCCTGTCACGGATATCACGCGGACGACGGCGGCCGACGGCTTAGGGGGTGGCCTCACCGGACGGCACATGCAGGTCAAGTACCCTTGGAAGGTGAACATCCCTCTCCTGAATGACCTTGCTGTGTCCACGCTGGGCGGTGCAGGACCGGTCCAGCCGCAGCTGGCCTCGTTCCTCCCCGACTGGCTGAACCCCCAGATCTTCCTGGCCGATCCCGCCCTGGCGCCCTGGGTGGTGCTGCTTGTGTGCGGTATCGTTTTCGCCGAAACGGGCCTGCTGGTGGGCTTCTTCCTGCCGGGCGATTCCATGCTGTTCACCGCCGGCCTGCTCGTGGCCACGGATACCATCAAGTTCAACGTGTGGCTGCTGGCCCTGCTGATCATCATTTCGGCGATCATCGGCAACCAGACGGGCTACCTCATCGGCTCCAAGGCCGGGCCCGCCATCTTCAATAAGCCCAACTCGCGGCTCTTCAAGCGTGAGAACGTCGAGAGCGCCCACGCGTTCTTCGAAAAGCATGGCGGCAAAGCACTGATCCTGGCCCGCTTTGTGCCCATCATCCGGACCTTTGTGCCGGTGATCGTGGGTGTGGCGCAGATGGATAAGCGCAAGTTCTTCCTCTACAACGTCATCGGTGCGGTGCTGTGGGGCGGCGGCGTGACGCTGCTGGGCTACCTCCTGGGCGACCGCGTGCCGTGGGTCCGGGACAACCTGGACATCATCTTTATCCTCATCGTGCTGGTCTCGGTCCTGCCCATCGGCGTCGAGGTGCTCCGCGGCCTCTCCGCCAAGCGGCAGGCCAAGGCCTACGGCACGGACCCCGTGGCCGAGTTCATCGAGGAGCACACCCCTGAGGACGAGCACAAAACGCCCCGGGACACCGGCAGCCACCGGCCCGACCAGCGCTGAGTTCTTTAGCGACAAACGCCGAAGGGCGCGCCCACCGCTGACACGGGGGCGCGCCCTTCGGCGTTAAGGCAGGTCAGGAACGTCCGACGGCGTTACTCGCCGGCTTCCTGCAGGGCGGAGATGATGGCCGGCAGCAATGCCCGGAAGGCTTTGCCGCGGTGGCTGATGGCATTCTTCTCCTCGGCAGAGAGCTCGGCGCAGCTCCGGTCGCCGCCCAGCGGCTGCAGGACGGGGTCGTAGCCGAACCCGCCGGCGCCGCGGGGAGCCCGCAGGAGCGTGCCCTCCAGTTGGCCGTATTCCACCTCTTCGCGGCCCGGCTCCTCCGGGGTGCCGGGGACGGCTAGTGCCGCGGCACAGACAAACGCAGCGCCGCGGTGGGCGTCCGGAACGTCGGCGACCTGGTTGAGCAGGAGCTCCAGGTTGGCCTGGTCGTCTCCGTGCCGGCCGGCCCAGCGCGCGGAGAAGATCCCCGGGGCGCCGCCCATCACGTCCACCGCCAGGCCTGAATCGTCCGCGATGGCCACCAGGCCGGTGGCCGCGGCCACAGCGCGTGCTTTAAGGAGCGAATTCTCGGCGAAGGTGACACCGGTTTCCACCACGTCCGGGGCGCCTGCTGCCGCCGCATCCACCACCTGGGTGTCGACGTCGAGCCCGGGCACCTGGCCACGCAGCAACTCCCGGAGTTCACGCAGCTTGCCCGCGTTGTGGGTGGCGAGCACCAACCGGGGAGCGGCCGTCACAGCGTGTCTGCCAGCGTTTCGCGCTGGATGGCGGCGAGCTGCGTGGTGCCCAGGAGGGCCAGGTCCAGCAGTTGGTCCAGCTCGGCGCGGTCGAACGGGGCGCCTTCCGCGGTGCCCTGGACCTCTACGAACTTGCCGGAACCGGTGACCACCACGTTCATGTCGGTTTCGGCGCGGACATCCTCGACGTAGGGCAGGTCCAGCATGGGAACGCCGTCGATGATGCCCACGGAGACGGCGGCGATGGTGTCCACCAGGGGCTGGGCGTTGCGGGCAATCAGCTTGTTGTCGCGGGCGAAGCGGATGGCATCGGCGAGCGCCACGTAGGCGCCGGTGATTGCGGCGGTGCGGGTGCCGCCGTCGGCCTGCAGGACGTCACAGTCCAGCACGATGGTGTTTTCGCCCAATGCCTTGGTGTCGATGATGGAGCGCAGCGAGCGGCCGATCAGGCGGGAGATCTCGTGGGTCCGGCCGCCGATCTTGCCCTTGACGGATTCCCGGTCGGAGCGGGTGTTGGTGGCGCGGGGCAGCATGGCGTACTCGGCGGTGACCCAGCCGCGGCCTTCACCCTTGAGCCAGCGCGGAACGCCTGCGGTCAGCGAAGCGGTGCACAGGACCCTGGTGTTGCCGAACTCGATCAGTGCCGAGCCTTCGGCCTGGTTGGACCAGCCCCGGGTGATGCTGATGGGGCGGAGCTGGTCGGGGGTGCGGCCATCGGCGCGCACTACGGGCACTGCGGTTGCTTCAGAAGTCATGCCTTCAGCTTATCCATTGAAGCCCGGAGGCCGTGCCACCGGAGCCCGGTCAGCCCTGGCCGGGCTCGTGGGTCAGCAGGTCCCCCACAGTGCAATTGAGGACCCCGCACAGCGCAGTGAGGGTGGAGAACCGGATGGCTTTGGCCCTGTCGTTCTTCAGGACGGACAGGTTCACCAGGCTGACGCCCACCAGCCGGCTCAGCTCCGTCAGGCTCATGCCGCGTTCTGCCAGCAGCTCATCGAGCCTGCAGTGGATGGCCGAGTAGTCCTCAGCCGGCATCAGATGAGCCCCTCGGTGTCTTTCTGCAGGCGGCGCCCAAACTGGAAGGCGCCGGCAACCAGGACCAGCACGGTTCCCGCTATCAGTGGCGCGGCATTGAAGTCGCCGGCAAACAGCACATCGCCGGGCCGGCCCGGCGCCCCAATCAACCGGGCTGCGCCGGTGCGGGCGAGGCCGTCCAGGACCTGCGCCACGGAGCCGGCTCCGGCAAGGAGCAGGCCGCAGCCGATGATGATCCAGGACGACGACGGGGTGAACAGGCTCCGGCGCTGCAGCCGGAAGGCGAGCAGGAAGAGCAGCGCCGCAACGGCGAGAAAACTGAGCTGGTTCAAGACTCCTGCCCAGGCCAACTGGGCCGCCTCCGCGGAGGGCAGCACGGGAATGGTGGCTTCGATGGCGCTGAACCGGGCGGTAGCGTCCAGCAACAGTCCCCCGGGCTGCTGGGAAGCGTCGTTCAGGGGCAGGGTGAGGGTCACCGGCCCGGTCAAGGTGGCAACGACGCCGGACACGGTCCAGACTGTGCTGGCCACGGCGGCCAGCGCCGCACCCGCCATGATGGCGAAGGCGTCCACGCGTGATACAAACTGCTTTTGTCCAGCCGACCTGCGCTGCGTTGCCATATTCATGAATCCCCCGGATTATCGATGATCGTTAATAACGAATATCGATAACATACAAGATCCGACTCCGCTGCGCCAGCACCCTTCCGGGCTTTAGACGGTGTAATGCACCCCGGCCACGGCCACCGCCACGTCGCCGCCGAACACGGGCCTGGCCTCGGCCATCACGGTGGTGGGTGAGGTCCAGACCGGAATGTGCGTGAGCAGGAGCCGGCGCGCGCCGGCCGCGGATCCTGCCTCCCCTGCCCGCTTGCCGGTCAAATGGACGTCCTTGATACCGTCGTCGCGCCCTTCCTCGAAGGCCGCTTCGCAAAGGAAAAGGTCGGCATCCCTGGCAGCTTCTTCAAGGCCCGGGCAGGAATCGGTGTCTCCTGAGTAGGTGAGGACACGGGTGACCGGGTTGCCGTCCTTATCCGGCTCCACCACTTCCACGCGCAGGGCGTAGGCCTCCTCCACGGGATGGTTCACGGCGTATGGGGTCACGGTGAAAGGGCCAACAGTCACCGGCTTGCGCTCGGCCCAGTTGGTGAAGTCGAATTCCTCGTGCATCCCGGGGTCCAGGTCCAGCCCGTAGGCGGTGGCCATCCGGTCGGCGGTGGCTGCGGGACCCCAGACCGGGATCCTGCCGCCGTCCCAGCCGCCGGGCTTCCAGCGCACCGCGACGTGCAGCCCGCACAGGTCCATGCAGTGGTCCGGGTGGAGGTGCGTAAGGAAGATCGCGTCAATGTCCTCCAGGTCGGTGTACCGCTGGATGGCGCCCAGGGCGCCGCTGCCCAGGTCCATCACCACCTTCCAGGTCCGGTCACCGTCCGTGGCGGTCAGCAGGTAACAGGACGCCGGCGAGCCGGGGCCGGGAAACGAGCCGGTGCACCCGACAATGGTGAGCTTCACAGGCCAGGCCTCCCGTCACGGGCGGTCCCCGCCAGGCGGCCCCCCACGAAGTTGGAAATCCGCGGACGGTTCCGGGCGCTCTGGGCCGCGGCGATCATCTCAGGGGTGATCCGGGCCAGGCTGCCCGTGGGGTACTGGGCCGCCACGTGGTCCACGTGCCGGACGGACAGCACCTCAGGCCCCAGGAAACGCCGGGCCAGCGACTCGAACTGACCGGCGTCGCCCGTGGCAACAAAGTGGTGTTCGGGCGGCGTGGCGTCGGTGCGCTGCAGGTTGCGGGTGGCCAGGGCCCGGTACACGTCCTTGGCGGTTTCCTCAGCACTTGACACCAGGGTCACGTCGGCCCCCATCACAAAGGAAATGACGCCGGTCAGCAGCGGGTAATGGGTGCAGCCCAGGACCACGGTGTCCACATTGGCTGCCTTCAGCGGAGCCAGGTATTCCTCCGCGATGGCCAGCAGGGCCGGTCCCGTGGTGATGCCTGCTTCCACGTAGCTGACGAACTCGGGGCAGGCCACGGAGGTGATCTCCAGGTCCGGGGCGGCCGCAAAGGTGTCCTCATAAGCGCGGGAGCCCACTGTGGCGGACGTGCCGATCACCCCCACCCGGCCGGTGCGCGTGGCGGCAACCGCCCGGCGGACGGCCGGCTGGATGACTTCGATCACCGGGATGCCGTACTTGGCGGTGTAGCGTTCCCTCGCATCCCGGAGGACGGCGGCCGACGCCGAGTTGCAGGCAATGGTCAGCAGCTTCACACCGGAATCCACCAGTTCGTCCATCACCCCCAGCGCGTTGGCGCGGACTTCGGCGATGGGCAGCGGGCCGTAAGGTCCGTGGGCGGTGTCCCCCACGTAAAGGATGGCTTCATTGGGCAGCTGGTCGATGATGGAGCGGGCAACGGTCAGCCCGCCCACGCCGGAATCAAACACACCGATGGGGCGGGATTCCAGCGCGGCGGCTGGCAGGTCGCTGGCTGCGGACACCGGGCCAGCATCCGCTGGCGGCTCCATGCTCGGGGCTGTTGTCATGATTATTCGAGGATAGGTCTTCCCGGCAGCCTCAGCCATCATGTTGTGCCCTGGAACTCATGTCTGGTAGGTCACAGGACAGCGGGGCCGCCGCGCTCACCTGCGGGTCTCCATGGACGCCAGCATGGCCTGGACCAGGGATTCCTGCAGCCAGGTGGCGAAGTTGTACACCAGCGCCAGGTAGCTTTCCACGTCCTCGGCCTGGGACCAGTCCTGCATCAGGTGCACATGCCCGGCGTCCTCCTCGTCGCGGATGTCCAGCCGCTCGGCCAGGACCAGGCGGACGTCGTTCAAGGCCATGGACCAGTGCCGGGGGCCGTCGCCGGTGAGGACCAGTTCGTCCTTGTCCAGGTCCAGGGCGGCAGCCCGGAGGGCGCCGATCTTGGTTTCCCGGAGTGAACGCTCGGTGAGCTGGCGGAACTCCAGGGACGCGTCGTCGTCATTCTTCATAACGTCCGGTAGCAACCGCAGGACCGCCCGGTCGGAGGGCGCGGCAACGTCCATGTCGAGGCCGATCAGGGCCGCCAGCGGATCCTGCCCTGCCCGCTCCTCGGGTTCAAGCATGGAGATGACGTCATCGATCAGGCTGCGCAGGAGCTCGCGTTCGGCAGGTTCGAGGTAACCGGTGATGCCCTTGATGCCGTATTTGAATGCCTTAGCCACGTTTCCCCTTACCCTGGCCCGAGCCGCCGGACTTGCCGGACTTTCCGCCAGGACCGCCGCTGGCCTTCTCCACCGTGGCCCACAGCCCGAAGCCGTGCATGGCCACTGCGTGCCGTTCCACTTGTTCCTTGCTGCCCGACGCGACGATGGAGCGGCCCTTTTTGTGGACCTCCATCATGAGCTTGTTGGCTTTGGTCCCCGAGTACCCGAAGTAGCTCTGGAAAACGTAGCTGACATAGCTCATGAGGTTCACGGGATCGTTCCAGATCACCAGGTTCCAGGGGATATCCGGGGCCGTCAGGGAGCCTGTGGCCTCCTCTGTTCCGGTCCGGGTGCCCTCCTGGATGTCAGGGCGGGGCGCAACGCTTACAGTCATCCGTCCATTCTATGGGGAGGATGGTCCTCCGCCGGATAGGCCCACAACGGCAAGGCTCCCGCAGCGAGACGTGGGAGCC